>CAYRND010000039.1:0-27873 GCA_964425365.1 uncultured Phycisphaeraceae bacterium | reverse complement strand
ATCAGGTCACGACTGAAGCGCACCAGGGGACCTTGATAGCGCTGTAGTGTTAGTATGATGTGATATGATGCTTTGGATATCAGGAATCGTGGCGATATTCAGGAGTTCGTTACTAAAGTCTGTGAAAGCGGGCATAAAGTCTGATGCCATGATATTCAGGTCTGTGACGGAAAACTGGTTTCTTGAATTATTTCCGAAATTCAAGGCCATCTCTTCAGGCGTCATATTGGGCGTATTGATCATATTGGGAAGAATCGTTCCGTATTGAAACGCATAGGCAGATGTTGTATCCGGACCGGCGACAAGGTAGTCTGCCTCTGAGATAATTTGATGGGCACAATCCGTATTGCCCATCAAGCACAGATCGTAAACCAGAACGTCGATATCCACATTCGCCTGGTTGATAGCTACACGCAGTTCCTCATTGGTAAGCGAATCGCCATTGGTATCATCAAAAATCGCGGCTTCCGCGGACGTTGAGCTATCCATGGTTCCAGAACCGTGATTTTTTGTTACCAGCAAGTATTGCTCAGCGGGATATTCACTGGATGCCCAGTTGATAAAATCGGTCAATGTACCGGGCAAGCCCATATTGGCTTCTGCAAGAAGTGTTCCGAAGGTGTCGACTGTAGAAGTTGATGTAATGAGTCCGCGTCGTGTTTGATATCCTGCTGTGGAAAGGTCGACTTGGGCAACGAAGTTACAGTACATATTCGAGCCACCGGAAGTAGCTATTGTATTGACGACATTTCGGTAGGCGTTTTCAAGGTTATTGTCACCATCCATGTAATAAATAATCGTCCAGGGTGACCTGCAATTCAGGGTGACGTCGTTGTAGTCCTGGTCCGTACCTAAAACGATTTGAAAGGCGTCTGGTCCATTACCCGGGAGTGTCAGATTGTTATGAGTCTGATCTGCATCAACCCAATAGGTGTCGGCATCCAGTGATGTGAAGTCGAATAGGCCACCAGCTGAGGAGACTTGAGTGTCGATTTCAAGATCACCTGCTCCCGGTTCGAATATGCCGTTATGATTGGTGTCCTGATAGAGTCGTATCATAGTACCATCAATCAAAGGTTCGTCGGGATCAACATTGCCGTTATCGTTTCGGTCCATCCAAATCCGTCCGCCAATGGAGCCGTTGCCGGCCGTCTTTTGAATAAAAGGCGAATTGTTCAGTTCTGCCCAGCCGGCCGGCTGGTAATCCTGATGAAGCGTCATCGATTCCATGGTGGCTGTCTGTAATATGACAGGTTCCAGAAAGGACGATGCGCTGAGCAGCAGTCGCGGCTCGAGCGGTTCCATATACCTGGTGTCACTGCGGTGTGATATAAGCGTTTCTCCCTGGATGCGGCAGAAGCGATTTCGAATTGATCTGCAGATCTGGTGCAAAGCATGGATTGGCATACTTATTTCCTCACGTTTCTATTTGGATTGGGTGAAACAGGAAACGATATATACATGGATAGCGGCCGGACTCCGGCGCAACGTGTCCAATATGATTGTCTGAAATATTTTTCCGCCCCTCTTCCAATTTCTCATTCCTACTTCAGAGAATTCATTCCTGTCTGCCATAGGCCAACATGTAATGGGCCGTCAGACTTTAGATGCAAGATAATCGATACAATGTCCGGAATCAAACAAAAACGCCGTATTAACAGAAAAATAAAATCGTGGTAGATGTTTCAGCCGGGAATATATCAGGGTTTACCCTGGTCAGGTATACGTTTCACTCATAAGAAAAAACCGCTCTTTTTGAGCGGTTGTGTTGCATGTCATTGTGTTGGTTCAGGTTCGTTATTTGGCGGCCGCGGCGACTTTCTGGTTCAGCCGTCTGGCGAGTCTTGATTTATAGCGTGCGGCGGTGTTTTTGTGGATTGTGCTGGTGGAGGCGACCTGATCGAGCATTTTGTAAATGCCCTTGAGCTGTTCCTCGGCCTGCTCGTTGCTGCCGTGGAGCAGTGTTTCGCGGTATTCCTTGATGACAGTGCGATAGCGGTCCTTCCGCCAGCGGTTAAGAGCCCTGCGTTTGATATTCTGCCGGTTACGCTTTTTTGCACTCAATGAATGTGCCATGTCGGTATGGTCCTGTTCTTGTGAATTCGTGCGATAATCGAGCCAAGTATTTTGCACGATTCCGCAGAAGATATCAAGCCCGATGGGCGGAATAAATGTTCGCATTTTACTTGCAACATCGTAAGAAAGGTGCTTATCGAGGCTTAATTCCATACTGCAAATCTATTTATATGAGTATAGCAGGCGTTGCCGGTGGTTTATAATTGTGTAGTGGTACGGCCGGGCGTGCCGATGACGGGTAAGTATCAGGTATACTGTCGGCGTGGGAGAGAGAATCATTGAAAGCGAATCGCGGCGGGCTGCGGCTTGACATCAGAGAGATGTGGCTTAAAGTAAAGGACTTACAGGTAAGGATGGGCCTTACCTGGTGAAGCTTGAGGCGATGCCGGATGCATAATGCCAGGGCACAGTTTGTTCAGGAGGGTGAAGCGCTGTGATGGGCCGTAAGTGGTCCATCATCGTACGGCGTTTCGATCGCTGCGATTTTCGCGCCCCCCGCTGGTTGAACGGGGAAAGGAGGTCGCGGCGATGAGCTGACATGGCTCCTGCCATCCGGACGGGATTCCGCAGGTCAGATGACAACCTGCGGAAAGCCGATTGCCCAGGCCACGAGCAGTTTACTCGTGGTTTTTTCATTGACAGGCAAGCTTCACTGTTGATCGTCGCTGGATGAAGCAAGCCGCGGCGTGAGGGAAAACCGGCGTCTTTACTCGGCATCGGGCAGCCGCTTGGAGAGTCGGTCGACAATTGAATAACGAAAGTTGAGATCGCTTATGAATCCGTCTGAAATGTTACGTCTGATCGATTCGATTTCGCGCGACCGTAACGTGGACAAGGACACGCTGGTTCGCGACATCGAGCAAGCTATGGTCTCTGCGGCGAGGAAGCACTTCAACGTGATGGATGCCGAGGAATTCACTGCGGAGTTGGATCGTATGACCGGTGCGATCCACGTTTTTCGCGGCGAAGAGGAAATTCCGCTCGAACAACTCGGGCGTATTCCCGCGCAGACCGCCAAGCAGGTCATGATTCAGCGGTTTCGTGAAGATGAGCGTAGCAGTATCTATAACGAATTCGTCGATCGTGTGGGCGAACTGGTGACGGGTATGGCCCAGCGTTATGAAGGCGGCGCCCTGGTGGTTCAGCTCGGCCGTGCGGAAGGCTTCATGCCGAAAAGCGAGCAGATTCCTGGTGAGCAGCATCAGCCGGGCGAGCGTGTCCGATGCCTGATTCTGGATGTCCGTGACGCCGGCAGCCAAGTGAAGATAGTGCTCTCGCGTGCGCATCCGGACTTCATACGGCGTCTTTTTGAAGTCGAGGTGCCCGAGGTTTCCGAGCGGATCATCGAGATCAAGGCCATGGCTCGCGAGCCCGGCCACCGCACGAAGCTGGCCGTCTCGTCGATCGACTCGAAGGTTGACGCCGTGGGCGCCTGCGTGGGCGTGCGAGGCAGCCGCATCAAGAACATCGTCGACGAATTGGGTGGCGAGAAGATCGATATCGTCCGGTGGAACGAGTCAAGCCAGATTCTGATACAGAATGCTTTGAAGCCAGCGGAAGTGGCGGAAATATCACTTTGTTTCGAGTTGGGTCGAGCGACGGTCGTGGTCAATGATGATCAACTGTCGTTGGCGATCGGGAAGCGAGGCCAGAACGTTCGTCTGGCGGCGCGTCTGACGAACTGGGATGTTGATATTCTCACACCGCCGGAGTTTACCAAGAGTCTGGATACATTGGAAGAAATGCTCAAGCAGCTGGAAGGTATTACGGAGGAACATGTGGATCGTTTAGCTGCACTGGGCGTGATCAGTGTATTTGACCTTGAGGAAGTCGGCTGTGATTACCTGGTCGATACGCTTGGTATCGAGAAGTCCAAGGCCGAGGAAATGATCCGCACGGCGTCCGAGCGGGCGAAACAGGTGGCTGAAGAACAGGCAAAAGAGAAGGAAGAAGCCGAGCGTCGCAAGCAGAAGGAAATCGAGGCACTCGCTGCCATTCCGGGAGAACAGCAGGCGGCGGCGGTGCTGGGTGAAATCCTTTCACCGGCCAGTAGCGGCGATTCGCAATCCGATTCGACCGAACAGCCGTCGGGCAACGGCGCCGGCGGTGCTGATATCATCGGTATTCTGGAGCAGCATCATCAGCAGGCGGCCTCGGGGGACATGGCGGAGCAGGAGGAACCCGTGGCGGAAACGAATGATCAGGACGATCATGCCGAACCGGAGGAAAACGAAACAGGTGAGCCGTCAGTCGTACAGATGGAGGAAAATGATCGTGAATCGTCATGATAGCAGGTGGATCGACAGGATCGATCCGTCAGCGTGACAGTCGCTGAAAGGAGACGGTTTTGGCAAAAGCCAAACGTGTATTTGAACTAGCGAAGGAACTGGGCGTTAAAAGCAAGGCCATCGTCGATAAGTGCATCGCCGAAGGGGTACCCGGTATCACCAATCATATGTCGACGGTGAAAGTCGGCCTGGCCATGACGATTCGTCAATGGTTTGGTGAAGCGGAGGAAACCGGCGGGGCGACAGCGATCGAGACGGCGGAAAAGGTCGATTTGAAAAAAGCCCGTAAGCGAGGTCGTGGCAAGTCTCAGCAGGAAGCCGGCGGTGAAGGACAGGAAGCAGGAACAACCGTGACAACTCTAGAAGCGCCGGTCGAGGAAATGGCCGGAACAGGCGTGGCTGATGTAGAAGTCGAAGATGAAGGAAGAGAGGATGCGGTAGTTGAATCGACGGAGCAGCCAGCCGTCGAGCCCGCCGCACAATCATCCGTTGAAGCGGAAGGTGAAACCGTAGCCGAGGCGGCGCTTACCACTGATGAGGTAGCGGAGCCCGTCGAGGCCGATGCTCCGGATACCACCGGGATAGGAGAAGTCGGCAAAGCCGTCAAGCCGGTGGGCAGGATGAATGTTCCGAAGCGTCCGGAGGTGGTTAAGCCTGCGGGCAAACAGTTGGAAAAGCCGAAACAGGCGAGATTGAAAGGTCCGAAGGTTGTGCGTATCGACAAGCCGGAGCCGCCGCGTCCACCTCGAACGCGACGCGGGCCGTCATCCGGCCCACTGACTGCCCCGCTCGATGTCAGTCGAACTACACCGTCGGATACAGGTCGTGGCAAGCGCGGTCGCGGCGGGCCGGGTGAGACGGATGAAGGCGCGGGACGTCCGGGTAAGCGTCGGATGTTGAATACCCGTCGAGGTCGTTCGGCCGATGCCCTCCCGGTTGGCCCGACGAAATTTTCGCAGGCCGACATGGAGGAACTGGATGCGCGTCTTAAGGGTGCGACCGGTTATCTCAAGCAGCGTCGCCGGGATATGCGTAAGCGCGAGCAGTCCACGCAGACGGCACAGAGCCTGGCGGTTACCGGCGGGAAGGTGGAAATCCAGGAGCCGGTTACTATCAAGGCGTTATCATCGGCGACAGGGATCAAAAGCGTGGATATCATCAAGTACCTGTTCAAACAGGGAATCATGGCAACCATCAACTCTGCGATCAGTACGGAGGCAGCGGTCGAGATAGCCATGGAATACAATATTGAACTCGAAGTCAGGGAGCGTCAGACGGCAGAACAACAGATCCAGGAACAGTTCAACGCCCGCGAGCCGGTTGATGTCCGTCCGCGACCGCCGGTGGTCACGGTACTCGGTCACGTCGATCACGGTAAGACGAGTCTACTCGACAAAATCCGTCAGGCGAATGTGGTTGCCCATGAAGCGGGCGGTATTACACAGCATGTCGGTGCCTATCGAGTCACCGTCATGGGCAGTGATGACAAGGAAAAGACGGTTGTGTTTCTCGATACGCCTGGTCACGAGGCCTTCACGTCGATGCGTGCACGCGGCGCCGGCCTGACGGACCTGGTGGTACTGGTGATAGCCGCAGACGACGGTGTGATGCCGCAGACGGTGGAGTCGATCAACCACGCCAAGGCGGCGGGCGTGCCGATCATCGTGGCACTGAACAAGATCGATCTGCCGCAGGCGACGGCAGAGAATGTACACAAGATCTACGGCCAGTTGGCGGAGCATGGATTGAATCCGGTTGACTGGGGCGGGGATACGGAAGTAGTGCGAACGTCGGCGACCGAGGGCCGTGGCATTACCGACCTGATGGAAGTGCTGGATTACCAGGCGGAATTGCTGGAGTTGAAAGCTGATTACGGCGGCCCGGCTCGTGGTGTGGTCATTGAATCGGAGATGCAGCCCGGCCGCGGGCCGGTGGCTCGTGTTCTGGTTCAGGAAGGGAGGATCAAGGTCGGCGATTTCATCGTCATCGGCAGGGCATTCGGGCGTGTGCGCGATATGACGGACGATCAGAACAAGACGATACTCGAGGCGGGGCCGGCGACACCACTTGAACTGTCAGGTATCGACGAGATACCCGATGCAGGAGACAAGTTCTATATTACCGATACGCTGCGTCGAGCGGAGGGTGTATCCAGTCAGCACCGTGAGCGTGAGCGTCAGGAACAACTGGCGAACAAGGCCAAGGTGACGTTGGATAACTTTGCCGATCAGATCAAGGCCGGCCAGATGAAGGAACTTCGTGTTGTATTGAAGGCCGATGTCCAGGGTTCGGTGGATGTGCTCTGTGCGAGTCTTGAGCGTCTGGGTAACGACGAAGTGGGTGTGCGTGTACTGCACTCAGCGGTCGGCGGCATTACGGAAAGTGACGTTCTGCTGGCCGATGCTTCCGACGCAGTCATCGTCGGTTTCCACGTGACGGTCCCACCAGCGGTCCGTGAGATTGCTGAAGCCCGTAGTGTAGATGTCAGGTTGTACCGGGTCATTTATGATGTGACGAACGAAGTCAAAGATGCTTTAGAAGGGATGCTCGAGCCTGAAACGAAGGAAGCCGATATCGGCCGTGCCGAGGTCAGGGAAGTCTTTCGTGTGACCAAGGTCGGCCTGGTGGCGGGTTGCCTGGTGACAGAGGGCATGATACAGCGTAATGCCAAGGTACGTGTGATTCGTGAAGGGATTGTGGTAACGGACAATCGCGAGATCGTCAGTCTTCGCCGGGTGAAGGAGGACGTCGGCCAGGTCCGCGCCGGCACCGAGTGCGGTATTCGTATCCAGGGTTACGACGACGTCAAAGCCGGCGATATTATCCATTGTTACAAGATTGTTGAAGTGAAACGGACCTTGAGTTGATGTCGGCATGCCATTCCATCGTAGCAGAGCAACAGACAGTGGCGGCAACGTCTCGGGTCGGTTACCAGGATAAATCGGGTACAGGCATTGGTCATCGGGATACTCCAGATCGAGTTAGCGATCAACGGCTCGCAGTCGCTCAAGGACAAGCGTCGTGTGGTCACCAGCTTGAAAGCACGATTACACCGGGAACACCATGTATCGGTTGCCGAGGTCGATGCGTTGGAGAGTCATCGTACGGCCATTCTGGGGATCAGTATGGTCAGTAACGAGGTTTCACACTGCCAGGCGGTACTGGATCGGATGGTGAACAAACTACGGACCGGCCGGGATTACGTGTTGACCGATCATCAGGTTCAGATACTGGCAGGCCAATAGCAATAGCGTCGGATTACGGGATAACGGAAAGCACACGATTATGACGCATCGTTTGGAACAGATCGGATCAGTCATGCAGCGGGCGATTTCGGAGGTGCTTCAGCGAGATCTGTCTGATCCGCGTATTGAAGGTTTGATCAGCATAACCCGTGTCAAGGTCAGTCCGGATATGAAGCAGGCGGTGGTTTATGTGACCGTCATGCCGGAGCAGAATCAGTCGAAGGTTCTGCACGGGTTGCGGCATGCAGCGGGTCATATTCACAAGCTGGCGAAAAAGCGGGTATCATTGCGTACCGTGCCGCACCTGATATTCCGGTTGGATGAATCACTGAAAAAAGAAGCGGAAGTCTACCGGGCGATTCATGACGGTATTGATCGAACCGGGCGATCGGATCTGTCGGATGAAGCGGATGCGGAATCGCCTGACGGGCAGTCATGATAATCCGGAAAGAAGTGTGTGCAGTGATATGTGTTTCGTATTTAGTAGATCAGTAAAGGGAAATATGACAACGACAATGCCAACGGGATCCACGCCAGTGAAACAGGAAAGTACATCATCGAAGAACTGGTCGAGCCTACTGAGGAAGCTCAACGCCACTTACCAGCCGGAGGATCCGCCGTCTCGCGATCCCGTGATGCAGTTGGTGATCGGATTCCTCCAGTGGGAATCGACTCGGCGCCAGGCAGAAGATGCCCTGGCTAGGTTAATGGCGGTGATGGTGGATCATAATGAATTGCGGGTGAGTTATGAAAGTGAGATCATCCAGATCGTCGGGCGGCAGTATCCGCGTGTGGAAGAACGTATCGCCCGTCTGCGTGAGGTGTTGAATGAGATTTATATCCGTGAATATGACGTTTCACTGAAGGCGATCGATGCGAGGATGAAGAAGGACCAGAAGGTATATCTGGAATCGCTGCCGGGCATGCTGCCTTATGTCAGTTCGCAGGTGATGCTGTTGTGTTACGGCGGCCATGCGATGCCGGTGGATGATAAGCTGGCGGCCCTGCTGGCCCGGGAAGAGGTGGTGGGATCCGATACGCCGGTCGAGCAGGTGGAGAACACGATCCTGAGGCTGGTGCGTGCCGGTGATGCAAAACCTGCGCACCTGCTGTTGCAGGCATGGTCGGATGCTGAAAAAACGCCACGCCGGACCAAAGCCGGGGGAAAAACCAGAAAAGCTTCCCCGGTCGCCGGGAAGAAAGCCGGTCGGTCGGCGAAAGGTACAACCCGTCGTACGGCCGGACGAACGAAAAAGAAAAAGTGATTATCATGATGATCAATAAACAGGATAACGAACAGATATTGCGTATCGGGTTGCCGAAAGGTTCATTGCAGGACGCCACGATCGAGCTGTTAGATCGTGCGGGTTACAGTGTTTCGGTTTCCAGCCGGTCGTATTTTCCCAGTATCGACGATCCCGAAATGCGAGTCATTCTGTTCCGTGCCCAGGAAATGAGCCGGTATGTCGAGGACGGCGTGATTGATTTGGGCATAACAGGCCATGACTGGGTGATCGAGAACGGCTCGGATGTACGCGAGGTGTGCGAGCTGACCTATTCCAAGGTTTCCAGGCGGCCGGTCCGATGGGTTCTGGCTGTGCCGGAAGAATCGCAATATGAGAAGCCCGAGGATCTTCGGGGCGGCATTATTGCGACGGAACTGGTGAATACCACTCGCCGCTATTTTGAACAGCGTGGTATTGAGGTCAGGAAAGTCGAATTCAGTTGGGGTGCTACGGAAGTGAAGGCGAGGATGGTCGATGCCATTGTGGACGTGACGGAAACCGGTTCGTCATTGCGCGAGAACAAGCTTCGCGTGATCGATACGCTAATGACATCGACCACGCGTCTGATTGCCAATCACGATGCCTGGCGGGATGCATGGAAGCGAAAGAAGATCGAGGATCTTTCCATGCTGTTGCAGGGCGCCATGGCTGCGACCTCGAAAGTGGGCCTGAAGATGAACGTGCCACGTGCGAGGCTGGAGGAGGTACTATCGATTCTGCCTGCCGAGAAGTCCCCCACGGTGAACGATCTGGCCGACTCGGAATGGGTGGCGGTCGAAGTGGTGGTTGACGAGCGTGTCGAACGTGACATGGTACCGGCTTTATGCCGGGCCGGTGCCACGGCGATTTTCAGTTACATGCTCAAAAAGGTGATTCATTGATGGTCGGAAGCCGCCTATGATTCAAGGTGCGATGGAATACATTCGAGTAACCCCTCATCCTGAAAAGATATAACGATGAAGTGGAGAGATACAGGCCGACTGATCACATGCTTGATGGTTCTGTTATTGTCCGCCTGTGAAATGGAGACGTCACAGCGTGTGGCCCATGGCCGCGGGGTACGCTCCGCTGTGGAGGTGGCACTGCCGCCCGGCCTGGAGGCCGGTCAGATTATGCCGCTGGACGGTGAACAGGCGACGATGGGAGATATGACGCTTCGGCAGATTATCGAATCGAACGATTCACCTGATTATCTTACCGGAGCGATCGGCGTTGGTGAGTACGCCGACGATCCGGACACTGCCGACGCGTCTGTCGTGCCCCCGCCGGCGGCACAACGCGCCTACGTAGCGGGACGCCAGAGCTGGCGCGACGGCAAAAATTTCGAAGCCGTACGACAGCTTCAGGTCGCACTCCGGCTGGCACCCGGCAGTCCGGAGATTCTGCGTCTGCTCGGACGGATTTATACCAATGCCGGCAACAAGGTCCGCGGCGCTGTTTACCTGAAGCAGGCGGTGCATCTGGATCCGACCGATATGGAAAGTCTGCTTCTGCTCGGCCGGTTTTCAATCGAGCAGGGTGACTGGGTAAATGCCATTGCCACATTCCATGCGGCACTCGAGCGGATCAGTGATCATCCGGATATCGCCGAGCCGGCCTATCGTCCGCTCAGCCATTATTACCTGGCCGTTGCCCTGCAGCAGGGCGGTTACGTCCGAGCGGCGATCGAGCATTTCGATCGTTACCTGAACACGCCACGGACTTTTTCCTTTTCCACGCGGATATCAAGAGAACTGATGTTTATCGATCGCCGGCAGTCGTTTGTCTGGCAGTCGATCGGTGATCTGTACCACCAGTTGAATGACCCCGCATCCGCGATGGCAGCATACCAACAGGCGGTGGAGCAGGCCGAGGGCATTGAGGATATTTCGCTTTTGAATCGTCGCATTTATACTTGCCTTAGACTGGGCTTGGATGAGCAGGCCCAGCGGCTTGTCATTGACCGCTTCGGCCGGATGCATGGCGATCGCCAGTCTATGCTGGCGCTGGTACGTTACCTGATCGAGCAGGGCCGGCCGACGCACTATATGATTGACACGCTTATGCATGTGTATACGGCGGACCCTGATTCGCCGTCACTGGCGATGGTGCTCGCTGATCTGATGCCCTCGCATGAAGGTCGAATACTTCTGATGAAGCATCTGCAGGCCTTTCCACGCCACCGCCAGGTCTATGATCACCTGATCCGCCGGTATCTGCTTCCCGAGGGCGCCGAGGCGTTCGATCGTGAAGTCGTTGAACAAGCTGTGGCGGTTACTTCGGAGCTCATGGCCGGGGACGCTGAGCATGCCAGTGAATACGCCGCGATTCTTCTGGATCGTATGGAGGACCGCAAATTGCTTCTGGAGGTGTTGGACAGATTCCGCCGGGAACAATCGGGTGTGATTGCATCGGTTCTGTACGGTCTGGTGTTGATCGAGGATGAACAGCCTGATGATGCCGCCGTGGTGTTTGAAACAGTGCTGCAAAGCCATCCTGATCTGCTGCCGGCGCGTGTGGGACTAGCGAAGATCATGGTTATGCAGCAGGATTACGAACGTGCTTCACGGATACTTGAGCCGCTGTCAGGTAGCAGGGACCGTAACGTAATCGAGCTCCGTGTGCGTGTGCTGAGTGCCACAGGCCAGTTCGCCCAGGCGCTCGAGTTGCTCGACGGGATTGTCGACATGGACAACTCGCCGACACGTCTTATTATTCAGAAAGCCCGCCTCCACCTTCAGCTCGGAGAATCGGCCCAGGCCGAACGGGTCCTGATCGAAGGACTCGAACGACATCCGCTGGACGAGGCATTATACGCGGCGTTGTTCGAATTTTACGATTCCAATCAAGCGGGGCCAGACGCGGTACGCCAGTATCAGCGACTGATGCAGCAGGTACTGAACCTGATCCCACGAAGCCGTATCGCCCGGCTCAAGCTGGCGGAGGTCCATCAGGTGCAGAGCCAGTTTGAAAAGGCCGAGGCCATATTGCTCGAATTGCTTGCTGAAGATGAAAAAGATGTGCCCGTGCTTGCACAGTTGCTTGATGTCTACCGAGGTCTGAAGAACCGTGAGAAGGAACTGGAGATAACGGAAAAACTGCTGCTGTTGGAAGAGCCAACAGCACGACGTTCCTGGGGGTTGTCGATGATCTATCGTGAAACCGGCCGGTTGGAAAAAGCGGCGGAGGTTCTGAAAGAGGCATTGAGCGGTGAAGAGTTTGTTGTTCAGGATCCGACCCTGCTGGTTCGCATGTACTGGCTTGTCATGCTCGATCGGGACCGAGGCGATCAGGCGGAGCAGGCTATGCAGCAATTCATCGATCGTTATCCCGAATATGCCGCCGAGTTGTGGTATGAACTGGCGATTCTGATCGAGAGGCGAGGTGATAAAGCCCGCTCCGAACAGACGCTGATCGAACTATTGCAGCGTTATCCGGACAATCCGCTGGCCAACAACAATCTGGGTTATTCATGGACGGTCCAGCACAAAAACCTTGACCAGGCACTGGAGATGATTCAGAAGGCGGTCGACGAGGAGCCGCACAATTCCGCATATCTCGATTCGCTGGGCTGGGTTTATTACAAGCTCGGCCGTTTTGAAGATGCAGAGGTCAGATTGCAGCAGTCCCGCAATGAAAACGGCGGCGAATACCCTGTCATTCTGGATCACCTGGGCGATACGCTGTATCGCCTGGATCGCCCGGATGATGCGAAGCGTGTATGGGAAAAGGCGCTGTCGTTGTTTGAAGAGGCGTTGCCCGATGACGATCCCGATCTGATCGGACTCGATGACCGGTTGAAAGCGAAGCTGGAATCGCTCGAAGCCGGGCTGCCGGTTCCTGTTGCCGAGGTCGCTGTAGAGCTCGATTCGGAAGCTGCAAATGGAGAGGATAACGACGAGCGAGAGAACGTTCAGATTCCCGAGGAACAGGCGGTGGAACAGGCCCCCGAGTCGTGATTTCAAGCTGATCCGGATTCATGACGGGGTAAATCATTCACAATGACGGATGGTGTTTGGACAAGCCATGACAAAGTGGTGGAAACAGTCGCCTACCTTGTGGATAACCGGCTTGTAACTACAGTATTTATAGCCGGTCAAGGATTTATCGCATTGCTTGCCCCCGGTTGGTGAAACGGGTCTGAATGTGGTAAAATCAGCACACTTCAGATATGGATTTTACAGTCGGAACCGCCCCTGTGGAAAAAACAGTCAAGGCGCATGATTGAAGGCAAATGTAATATGGAAGACCCATCAATGATCGAGTCCGCAACCACGGCCGGGACGGCAAATGGTCCGGCCGGCCCTGACCACGCCGATGACGGTCGAAACTATCAGTACACCGAAGCGAGCATCAAGGTGCTCGAGGGACTGGAAGCTGTTCGGAAGCGTCCGGGGATGTACATCGGCGATACGACCGTCAGGGGTCTGCATCATCTGGTTTATGAAATTCTGGACAACTCGATAGACGAACACATGGCCGGCCGGTGCTCGACCATTCAGGTCAAGCTGAACTCGGATAACTCTGCGACCATCATCGATGACGGGTCAGGCATTCCGGTGGGACCCTATCAACATGCCAATCCCACACTGAACGGCCGACCGACGGTCGAAATCGTCATGACCGTTTTACATGCCGGCGGCAAGTTCGATCATGATTCCTACAAGGTTTCCGGCGGGTTGCACGGTGTCGGCGCCAGTGTTGTGAATGCACTGTCGGAATATCTTGAAGTCGAGGTGGCACGGGATGGCAAGTTGTACGCCATCAGTTTCGAGCGTGGCGCTGTTGCGGAAGAGCTGCACGTTATCGGTGAGCGGACCAGAACAGGAACGAAAGTCACTTTCAAGCCCGATGCGGAACTCTTTCCCGATATCAATTTCCGGTTCGAAACCCTTTCCGATCGTCTCCGGGAATTATCGTATCTGAATCCCGGACTGACCATTACGATCGAGGACGAGCGCAGCGGCAAATCGCAGACACACTGTCATCCCGACGGATTGGCGTCGTTTGTCAAGGCTCTCAATGAAGGCAAGAACGTGCTTCATGAGCCGATTCTCTTTCAACTCGAAGATGTCGAGCAGAACCTGGTCGCTGAAGTGGCGATCCAGTACAACGATTCGTATAACGAGTTGCTCCTTTCCTTTGCGAACAATATCAACACCTTGGAAGGCGGCAGCCATTTATCCGGTTTCAAAACGGCCCTGACGCGTGGTCTGAACAACTACGCTCGCGGGAACAATATTCTCAAAAACGACGTAACCCCTTCGGGCGACGATCTGCGGGAAGGACTGGTCGCCATCATTTCAGTCAAGGTTCAGGAACCCCAGTTCGAAGGTCAGACCAAGACCAAGCTTGGCAACGCGGAAGTGGAGTCGTTTGTGAACAGCAGTTTCGGTCAGGCGCTCAACGCCTGGCTGGAGGAACATCCCTCCGACGCCCGTCGCATCTGCATGAAGGGCATCATGGCCGCCCAGGCTCGTGAAGCAGCACGTAAGGCAAGAGAACTGACCCGTCGGAAAGGGGCGTTGGATTCCGGTGGTCTGCCCGGCAAGCTCTATGATTGCACGTGCAGCAACGTGGATGAATCGGAAATCTACCTCGTCGAAGGTGATTCGGCCGGCGGCTCGGCAAAAAGCGGGCGTGATCACAAAACGCAGGCTATTCTTCCGCTCAAAGGCAAGATACTGAACGTCGAAAAGGCCCGGCTCGATAAAATACTCGGGTTCGAGGAAATACGAACCATTATCCAGGCACTCAATTGCGGTATCGGCACCGACGACTTTGATATCAGCAAACTGCGATACGGCAAGATCATCATCATGACGGACGCCGATGTCGACGGTTCGCATATCCGTACACTGTTGTTGACCTTCTTCTTCCGGCAGATGCCCGAGTTGATCAGGCAGAATCGCGTCTTCATCGCCCAGCCTCCACTGTACCTGGTCAGCAGGGGCAAGAAGAAGGAATATGTCCTCAACGAACGCCGCATGCGGAACGTGCTGAGCAACCTCGGTATCGACGGAGCCGTACTTGTGGTCTACGACGAGCAGCACAAGGAAAAGCTCCGGATCGACGGTAGAACGCTTCAGGCCGTTATGGATACGTTCGATCAGATCGACGATCAGGTTCAGATTCTCTCGAGGCGGGGCATCGACTTCGAACACCTCATGCAATTGCGAGCCAAGGACCCCAAATCGGAAAACCGGCTACCGAGAATCAGGTTGAATGTCTCCGATACGGAAGGTGCAGGCGACCTGAGCGAAGGCGATTATTTCTTCTGGTCGGAACAGGATGAAGATGCCTTTCGCGCCCGACACGGTCTATCCGAATCGGACCCCGAACTGGATCGCGTTATCGGCGAAGAGGGTGAGACGAAAAAGGACCCATCCGAATCGAGCCGCAAGTCGATTATGGTGGTAACGCGTAAGGAGCTGCATGAGGTCAAGGAGCTTGAGCGTCTTTTCAGAAGGCTGACCGAGTTCGGACTCAATATCAATAATTATTTTCTCAAGCAGAAACATTCAGTGACCGGCGAACCCCAACCGACGCGCTATGAACTTCACAGTGTCGACAGTCGCGGGAGTGCCCAGGTCTATCCGATTGTGAATCTGGCGGGGATCGTGCCTGCGATTCTCGATGCCGGTAAACACGGCATCGAGATAAAACGGTTCAAGGGGCTCGGCGAGATGGACGCCGACCAGTTATGGGATACAACAATGAATCCGCAGAACCGTATGCTGCTGCGTGTGACCTGGACAGCCGCAAGCCAGGCCGAACAGCTCTTCAGCATACTCATGGGTGAGGAAGTGGAGCCCAGGCGGAAATACATCGAAGACCACGCCCTTGAAGTCAAAAACCTGGATGTATGATCACGCTGATGCCGTATGGTCGTTACCGGGTGATTTTGACTGTTATCAGAATAACGATTTGATCAGGATGGTGATTCATGGAACAGACAAGTGATTGGCGCAAGCGGTATTCCGATCGCATCGGCGATGCCTCGGCCGCTATGAAACTGATCCGGCCGGGTAATTATATGTTTATCGGTACGGGTTGTGCCCAGCCGCAGCACCTCGTCGATGCGCTCGTCAAATATTCAAGTCATATTTATGATGTGCATATCATCCAGATATTGACCATGGGCGGTGCGCCTTACCTGGAGGAAAGGTACCGAGATAAGTTCAAGATGAATACCTTCTTCATCGCCGATAATATCCGCGAGGCGATGAGTAAGGGTATTGGTGACTATACCCCGATGTTCCTCTCGGAGATACCCCGTCAGTTCGAGCAGGGTCGCATCCCGATCGATGTGGTGCTCATCGCCGTTTCACCGCCGGATGAACGAGGACTCTGCAGCCTCGGCGTTTCGGTTGATATCGTCAAGTCGGCGACGGCAAACGCCAAGTATGTCATTGCACAGGTGAATCCCCGCATGCCGCGGACCTTCGGGGACAGCTTTCTGCATATCAACCAGATCGATATGCTGGTCCCGCACGAGCAGCCTCTGATTGAAGTGCCATTCGCCAGGCTCGACGACCGGCTTCGCCGTATAGGCGATAACGTCGCCCGGCTGGTCGAGGACGGCAGTACTATCGAGTGCGGCATTGGTAACGTGCCCCAGGCGGTCTCGGAATTCCTCAAGGATAAAAAAGATCTCGGTGTTCATACCGAAATGTTCGGCGATTGGATCATCGACCTGGTGGAATGCGGCGCAGTAACCGGTGCAAAGAAGACAATCAATCGCGGCAAGATTGTCGCCAGTTTCGCGATGGGCACGCAGCGGCTTTACGACTATATAGACAACAATCCGCTTTTCGAATTCCATCCCACCGAGTTCGTCAACGATCCCTACATGATCGGAAGGCATGACAAGATGGTGGCCATTAATGTCGGGCTCGAGATCGATCTGACCGGTCAGGTTTGCGCCGATTCGCTCGGGTACCAGTTCTACAGCGGGTTCGGCGGTCAGGTCGATTTCATCCGCGGCGCGGCACGGAGCCGCGGCGGCAAGGCGATTATTGCCATGCCGTCCACCGCACGCGATGATACCGTTTCACGAATCGTGCCCTGCCTCACCGAAGGCGCCGGCGTCGTCACCACGCGAGCCGATGTCCATTACGTGGTGACTGAATTCGGAATCGCCTACCTGCACGGCAAGAGCATTCGTGAACGTGCGATCGAACTGATTAATATCGCTCATCCGAAATTCAGGCGTGAACTCATCCAGGCCGCCAAGTCACGGCGGTATATCGATGAAGACCAGATCGAACTGCAGTGGGAACAGGTTCGCTACCCGGAGGAACTGGAACGTTACGCGACGTTGCGGGACGGTAAGGAAATATTCTTCCGGCCGGTCAAGCCCACTGATGACGATGAACTCACCGATATGCTCTATTCACTGAGCGCCGAGTCCGTGCACAAACGATTCTTCACACACACCAAGAAATTCCCACGCCGTGATATCCAGCAATTGACGAATATCGATTACCAGCAGAACCTTGCGATTGTCGGGGTCGTGCCCGGTCCGGCGGGGGAAGATGAAATCGTTGCCATCGGACAGTATTTCCTCGATCCGAAGACGCAATCGGCTGAAATCGCATTCATTGTTCAGGACGAGTGGCAGCAGAAGGGTATGGGGACCTTCCTGCTGGAATACCTCATCGAAACAGCAGCCCGGCGGGGTGTCAAGCGGTTCGAAGCCGCCGTCATGCCGGAAAACCAGGCTATGCTCGCCACCTTCCATAACAGCAGCTACCCTGTTCAGACCGAGTATGACGGCGAAGCCTACAAAATCGTATACGACCTCGAAAAAATCCAAACTGATAAGACGTAGGATGCTCACAAGATGGGTTGTGTGCCATCCAATCACCTGATTCGGAACGATCTCCGTGAAAACAGGCCTGGTTTACAGCGAACGATTCCTGGAGCACGAAACAGGCCCCGGCCACCCAGAACGGGTCGACCGGCTCAAGGCCATCGTTCGACATCTCAAGGAAACACGGCTGTGGGATCAGCTCGAGCACCTCATATTCGAACCGGCGGCGTTGTCGTGGATCGAAAAAATCCACGATCCGGACTATATCGAACGATTCCGGCAGGCGTGTCAGACCGGAGCACCGCTGCTTGATTCAATGGACTGCCGCATCTGCAAGGCAAGCTACGACATCGCACGTCTCGCCGTCGGTGGGATTCTCGCTGCTGTCGATGCCGTTATGAACAATAAAGTTCATAACGCCGTCTGCCTGCTCCGTCCACCGGGACATCACGCTGAATTCGATATTGCCATGGGGTTCTGCTATTTCAATAACATCGCCGTTGCCGCCCGGTATCTGATCGAACAATACGAACTCGGGAAAGTGGCGATTGTTGATTTCGACGTCCATCACGGCAACGGAACGCAACACCTGTTGGAAACGCGAAGCGATATTCTCTTTATCAGCATCCACGAATCGCCCGAAACACTTTTTCCGGGAACAGGGTTCGCCCATGAACGCGGCAGGGGGCCCGGTGAAGGCTTTACACTCAATATCCCCATGCCACCGTACAGCGGCGATGAGGATTACCGCATACCCATCGACCAGCAGGTCATCCCGGCGTTGGAAGACTACCGGCCCGAGTTCCTGCTCGTCAGTGCGGGATACGATCCCGCCGAACTCGATCCGCTCGCACACCAGCAGCTCAGTATCGAGATGTTCGGCGAGATGACCGCAAAGCTCAAAGCAGCGGCCGAACGGCTTTGCCACGGCCGGCTCGTGTCGACCCTGGAAGGCGGTTACCACCTGAATTCACTTGCACGCGGCGTCGAACAGCACATCCTAGCATTACAGGACGAGTAAAAAAGATGACGTCCCGGGTGGCATAGGCAATCCCGATGGATCGGGATTACCTGTACTTGTTCATGAATTGATACGGTCGCTTCCACAATGACCGCAAGCGTTCAAGTTGGGAAGCGGCGAATCGCATCACGCGAAATATCAATACAGAATGTGTATAATTCTCGAAACATCAGGATTCTACGTGAGGCTTTTCACAGGTAAGCTCCGCTTACCTATGTCATCCGATACCCAATTGCGCGCAATATGATGATTGACTCTGCTTTGAAACAAAGGACCACACATGACACCCATCATCACCGGCGATCATACCAGTAGCCCCGCCTTCTCACTCACGTTCGCCGACCTGCAACTGCGGTTCGATATCGAAAATAACATGCTTCGCCAGCACTGTCTTGCCCCGGCTTCGTTGGCCGAAGCCACCCGTCCGGAAAAATGGCATCAGCTCAATCACCGGGAAACGGCACTGCACTGCACGGATGGAAACCGGCTGTCGCAGAAGATCATCGGCGGTGATCCCGGCCATCATCTGCAATGGGGCGGAACCGCCGAGCCGGTCGGCGAATCAGAACGACAGGTGACGCTCGTTCAGCGAGATCCGCAGCGAGGACTTGACGTCTATTCCGAATACCGTTTCTACGAACCGGCGCCCGTTGTCCCTAGATTCACCCGATTGGTCAACAGCGGCGATTCACCTGTCGGGATCGAATATTGCAGCTCGGCCATGCTCTACGGATTTATGATCGATTCCCCGCAGTCGATCGAGCAGGATCTGGTGATCCACTGGGCGTCCAATCACTGGATGTGCGAAGCGCAGTGGCGCCATTCGTCGCCGGACCAGCTCGGTTGGTATTACAACGGCCGGACCATGGCAGGTGGCATACAGATGACCAATCGGCGATCGATGTCTTCGGGCGGGCTGCTGCCCATGGCAATGATTGAGAACCGTCGGATGGGACTTACCTGGTTCTGGCAGATCGAGCATTCCGGGCCGTGGCACTGGGAGCTCGGTCTTGCGGCCGACCAGGTCTATCTCTACCTCGGCGGTCCGGATGAATGGAACCATCATGCTTGGAAAAACATCGAGCCCGGTGAAACGTACCAGACCGTCCCGGTCGCCGTAGGGTGTGTCCGCGGCGGCTTCACCGAGGCTGTCGCCGCACTGACTGCGTACCGCAGACAGGCATGCCTGCCCAGGTCGTTTCGTACACTGCCGCTGCCTGTCATATTCAACGACTACATGAACTGTCTCAAGGCCGATCCCACCACCGATAAACTCATACCCGTCATCGACGCGGCCGCCGAAGTCGGGTGCGACTGCTTCGTGATCGATGCCGGCTGGTACGCCGACCTGAACGCGCAGTGGTGGGATACCATCGGTTGGTGGCAGCCGTCGACCTCGCGGTTCCCGAACGGGCTCGATGAAGTCATGGCACGCATCCACGATCATCACATGAAACCGGGACTATGGTTCGAGATTGAACTCGCCGGAATCAACTCGCTGCTCAAGGACAAGCCGGACGACTGGTTCTTCATGCACCGCGGCCGCCGGTTCATCGACGGCAGCCGCTATTTCCTCGATTTCAGAAACCCCGAGGTCCGTGCATTCGCATCACAGGTTTTCGACGACCTGATCAACCGATTCAAACTCGGCTACATCAAACGTGACTACAACTGCTCCTGCCGGTTCGGTACGGACCATCGCGCCGACAGTCCCGGCCAGGGCCTGTTTGAGCATACCCACTCGCTCGCCGGCTGGCTGGACGACCTGCGGGACCGCCATCCCCACCTCATCCTCGAAAACTGCAGCGGCGGCGGTATGCGGATCGATTACCAGATGCTTTCAAGACACGACATCCACTCGTCAAGCGATCAGGAAGACTACCGCCGCTATCCCGCCATTCTCACCGGCCAGCTCGCCGCCGTCCTGCCCGAGCAGATGGCAGTCTGGTCCTACCCGCTCGCCGATGCTGATCTCGATCAGACTACGTTCAACATGGTCAGTGCCCTGTTATGCCGCATCCATCTGAGCGGCCGAATCCATGAAATCAACTTGGCCTGCCGAGAAGCCGTCCGACAGGCGGTTTCGCTTTATAAAACAACCATTCGCCGATACATCCCCGAAGCAACACCTTTCTTCCCGCTGGGCCTGCCCGCCATTAACGACACCGTTTCACCCATCGCGCTCGGACTGGAACACCCCGAAACCATCTTTATTGCAATCTGGCGCCTGGACGGCAAACCCACCGTGACAATCGTCTCACCCGCGGGCAAACCCGCCAGATTGCTCTACCCCCTCGATCTCGGCATCAAAGTAGAAAACCAGGGCCGTAAAGTGCAAATCACATTCCCCCGCCCCTTCATGGCCGCTCTTCTCCAGATTTGACACGATTTTCCATAATCACAATTCGTAGGCTCGATCAGTTCCGTTACCCGCCCGCCTGTTTCGTTACCGGATAGCTCAACACACCCAGCCTCGATCGGAACGAAAATCAACATTACTGGCTGCTGTATGCTCCAACCCGGTACGTGTAGGTAATCATGCCGTGAAGATGGCTGGTATCGCAATATTGCGTAGTATCCGCGGGTAGTGTCGCGATTGTGGTCCAGATGTTCTCATTCTGAAAAGGCCGTCGCTGGATAATGAATCCGGTCTCATTGTCTGATTGATCCTGCCAGGTCAGGCAGGTGCCATGTGAACAATCCGGGTTGTTATAAATGGCTGTGACATCACCGGGTGGATTCACAGGCGGTGGAAGAATCACTTCGAACATCGCAACGTATCCGCCGCCGCCTCGCATCGTGACGTTCAGGTCGTAAGTCAGCGGATCGAAAGTGTCATATGCAACCGACTCGAACATGGCAGGATTTGAAAGATTGTCCGACAACAGCACTGCCCGGGTTACCGTGGTTCCCGCAAGGAAGGACAGGTCGATATGATTGACAGTCTGATTGCTATCCCGTCCGTTAAGCAATGCAAGGAACCACAGATTATCTCGCCTGCGGGCAAATGCAGCCAGCTCGCCGATCCGACTGTAGTCCGGCACAATAGTTTCATCCCATACCGTGGGAATATTTACAAACACCTCGCGTTGCGGTGATCCCGCAGGAAGTCCGTAGTCGATCGTTGAAGGATTACTCACCCAGTGCTGGATGGTGGAATTGTAAATGATCCCCATGGCCATCTGTGCGGCGTGGCTTGTTCCTCCCAGACCGCCGGAGCCGGTGTTCGGGCCGAAATACCCAGGTGTGAAATCAAGGTGACCGGCGATCATTCGGACAAAAGGCAATGCCGCCATATGTGAGTACGGCATACTTTGACCGAATTTGTTGTATTCCCATCCTCTTACGCCCTCTCGCGTCATTTCATTCGGATAGGTCCGCGGCTCGCCCGCCGGCTTGTTCGCGCCGTGGAAGTTGATCATAAGTTGTTTCTCTGCGCCGATGCGAAGAGCGGCTTCATAAAATTGCAGCATTGCCTGAGACTCGCTGTCCATGAAGTCGATCTTGACACCTGCGGCTCCGGTTGATTTGACCTGGTCGAAAAACCAACGCATATCACCATAGTCGTTGGCAGGGTTATTGATGGATATTCCGCCGTCACTACGAGCATAATGCCGCCACAGGTTGATCTTCACGTCTCGGGCGGCGGCGTAGTCAACCAGTTCACTGACGAGTTGCCATTTATCCTTCCCGCCGCTCGACCAGTTTTCCCAGCCTTCGTCGACCAGGATGTACTCGAAACCCAGTTCGCTTGCCTTGTCGGCGTAGTGCCTCTGGCCGTTCCAGTCGATTGTACCGTCCGGCCACCACGACCAGAGCGACCGGCCCGGCTGAATCCATGACGTGTTGACGCCGTCAGGAAACCAGGACGAGTTGTGTGATCTCGCCGTATTGCTGACCAGGTCACTGTTGACCAATGCATTCAGACTGCTCACACAGATTGCCACACGCCACGGCGAGAAACCGCCGCCGCTCACTGTCCATTGGCTGTTGTCACGAAATGTAATATTCAGCAGCCGCGGCGAATAATCTGATCGCAGCGAGGCACCGGAATAGCCCATTACGTCCGATTCCGTGACACACACGAAACCAGAACCGTTTGGAAGAACGCATGTTGTGGGGAACGATATTTCATTGTCGGGATTCTCGATCGGTGCCGATTGCACAATGCCTTCGTATTGGAACGTATTGTTGTTCTGCCAGATCACACTGCCCGACGGTATTTTCCAGCCCCCAGCCTCGCCGCTGATCGTGCGGGCTGTTGTGCCGGGTATTTCGTATCGCCACGCCATGCCGTCGTCGTAGACTCTGACATGAATAGTCAGCGATGGATCCCCTCCGCCCGTTCGGTCGGCTCGGATCGTTGCAGCTCGATAATGATTGACCGCTTCAGCATGCGGGCCGCGAGTGATGTAGGTTTCTTCGATGACCTGGTTGGAAACAGTTGTGATCTGCACAACGTTTTCACCCAGCTGAACACCGTCGATTGTAATACCCAGAGGCGAATCCTCCACCATTGCGACACCGTCACGACGAATGTTGTAAACCGGCCGATTGTCGATCAGTTTCAACTCGACCTGGATCTCATCGTTGGGGCCGGTCAGTGAAATAACACCGAATGCCTGAGAGGTGAAACAAGCAGGTGCAACCATTATTCCCACTACGGTAAGGATACATATCAATATCGCGTGAACCGTCGAGCGAGCTGGTGTCATGGGATTCTCCAATCCTTACATAGCATGAATCAACAATTTCGTAACAATTACAAATCAAGCATATCGTCAAGGGACAAACCGGCTACGCATTTTTGCGCAAATTTATTAATTCCATGCGCATAAAGGACAAGGCTGTGGTAAACTGGGTACATCACGGTACTTTCAGCTACGGGAGGATGTCCGGATCAGGTATGGCGCGTAATGGCATTGCCTGGACAGCCGGTTGTTGCCTGGGGTTAGCGGCACCGTTCATGGGAAAGGGACTCCATATCGAATGAGTCAGAATCAGAAACGAATCGTCATCTTCACGCCACAGGATGTCGGGTTCTGGGCTGATGTTTTTCACGGCCTCGGCCGGTTCGCTGCCACGAAACCCGACTGGGCCTTCGAGTTTGAGTTCTGGCTTGATATCCGGATAGCTCTCAAACGATTCGACAGGAACAGGCCTGATGGCCTGATTATCGATCCGGTTCCACGTGCAGTCGTCCCCGCATTGAACCGTCTTGGCGTGCCCTATATCACCGCAACCGAACAGTGGGGTGGAGATTCTCCACGCGTCTCGCTCGACGACGACGCCATTGGTGATATGGCGGCACATTACCTGATGGAACGCGGCTATCGCTATTACGCCTTTTGCGGATATCGCCGTGTACCGTATTCCATACGGCGGGGGGCACGCTTTCTCGCGGCTGTTAAGGCGGCCGGGTTCTGCGGCCGGCGGTGTCTCTGTAATACCAACGCTTCAGCTTATGTCAGCGATAACCGGTTGCTGTCCGACTGGCTCGATGCACTTCCCCGGCCAGCGGCGGTCTTTGCCTGTCATGACAAAATGGGACTTCGCATTCTCCAACTTTGCAAATCACTCAATATCCGTGTACCCGAGGAACTTGCCGTACTCGGCGTGGATGACAATTCTCTCTATTGCGATCTGGCCGTCCCACCACTGTCGAGTATCGATCCGGGTGCCATGAAGCTCGGTTATGAACTGGGTATGGCGCTTGATCGCATGATAACCGGCAGAAATCGCAATCCGAAACCCGTGCACGTCGAGCCAGTCGGCGTGGTGACACGCCGGTCGACAAGCGCAATTGCCATCGATTCACCACTTGTTGCACGGGCGGTCGAATTCATCTACCGAAACGCTCACAAGGCTATTGAAGTGCGTGATGTATTAGATGAGGTTCCCATCTCACGCCGGAAACTTGAACTTGAAACCCGGCGGATCATGAACTGCTCACCACGGGACCTTATCACACGCGTCCACCTTGAGCGAGCAAAAGACCTGCTGGCAAGAACGGACCTTGACATGGCCCGTATTGCAAAACAAGCCGGCTTTCTGCATCCCGCACAGCTATCCGCCGTCTTCAAACGCCACACCGGCATATCACCCACAACCTACCGAAAAAAAAGCCGGACTGATATGTACCAGTAATCACCTTCTTCATCCTGTTCCACGCATTACATTCGTTTCGCACACGATTTCTGCAATTTTTGAATCTGCAATTGATATTTTCACTTCCCAAATTCCAAATCAGACTAATAATGAACATATTCGATCGCATCAATGTAGATCCAGTCACCGCCGGATTTTTCGATTCGTAACGTGTGCTGCGTATGTGTCAGGTTATCGATATAGAAGATGACCTGTTGATACAACTGACCCTCGGGATCGTGAAAACTCACATCGCTCAGTTCGAGCTGATCGTCGAGATACACATCGATGGTGCCTCCCCATTGATGCTTGTCACCGATGAGCTGGATACTCACGCCCGTGAAGGTGATTTCCGCCGAGGCCGGCGTGGCCAAATCACTGCTCTCGTGGACCGTCGTTTCATATCGCCCGCCCCAACCGGACTGTGCGTTCCAGTTGCCGTTGTAGGTAATCGAGCCATCCGCGTCGTCAACGCGTGTGATTACCGGGTTGCAACCCGTCGTGGCCGCCACTTCATTCGACCACGCCGAGCAGCCCGCGTCATTGCACGCTCGCACGCGATACGTATATGTCGTGCAGTTGTTCAGCCCGGTATCGCTGTAGCTGGTGATCACCGGCACGGTCTGGATGATTTCACCGTCACGCTCGATTTCAGTATGGTCATCCACAAGCGAATTATCCGCCCAGCTCAGATCGATCTGCGTACCGCTTACTGTATAGGCAGACAGGTCCGAAGGTGGCTCGGGCACCTCGAGCGATTCGGTCGTCACCGAAACAGTCGGATTCGGTTCGGCCGAATCGCCGTCGTCGTTATAGGCAATCACTTTATACTGATACGTCGTCCCCGCCGACAGCCCCGTGTCAATATAGGTGGTATCGTCTATGCCCACCGTATCAATCTCGGCCTGGTTTCGCAGTATCCTGAAACCCGATTCATTGTCCGACCGGTCAGTCCAGCCCAGATTGATCTGTTGATAACCAACGGGCGATCCGACCAGGTTGGCCGGTGCAGTGGGCGGGTCGGGTACATGCGTCGCGGCATGAACCACTTCGGAAAAGTCCGAATGATGCGGCCAGGTATCCACTGCCTGGACCATGTAGTAATACGTCGTATCACCAAGCACATTACTGTCCGTAATGCGGCTGCCGCCGAAGGCGATTGCAACCGCCTTGAACGGACCCGCGGCACTGGCGGCGCGGTAGACAATGTAATACAGCACCGCCGGCTCGGTCTCGGTGTTGTCATCCCAGTCCAGTGAAATCCGGCTCGGATTGCCTGTTGCCGCAAGTCCGGCCGGCGGGGCGGGGGGCGACGGTTCGCGCGACGGCAGCGATACGACCTCACTCGCCGACGAACTGCCGAAACTGTTCACTGCCAGAACCCGGTACTGATACGATGAGCCATAAGCCAGCCCGGTATCCGTATAACTGGTCATCGAAACCGTGGCAATCACTTCAAAGCTACCGCCCTCTGTCGCGCGTTCAATCTTGAACTCATTCGCGGCATCACAATTCTCGCCCGACTGGTCCGTCCAGCTCAGATGGCATGCCGTCGCAGTCGAGTCGGTGATTACAAGCGTCCCCGGTGCCGCAGGCACTTTATCGGGACACGTCTGGCCGCAACAGTCAAACGTCACGGTACACCCGCTGCCTTGGACATGACTTGTCACCGCGTAGCCGATGTAGTAGCTGTCCGCCATATCAATCGTCACGCTGCCCACTTCCGACCAAATGTCGCCATCGTCGGTTGATATCCACCCGGTAAAAACATTACCGTTTCGAGCCAGCTTAACACACACCGGCGCCGCGGCGGCCGCTTGCGTATTCTCCGAGGCTCCATCGGTCGACGTTCGGCGTTGGAACACCGCACCGTTGCTCGGCGTGATGGCCATGATCGCATGTTTCGAGCCGGGATCGAGCGTTTCGCGGAACATGACCCCGGCCTTCGCCCAGTCGTTTGTGTTCTGCTGTGAAAGGATCTTGGTTTCCATTTCGGTATCACCCGCGGTGGGCTGATAGACGTAATAGAACTGATCACTCGATTCCCAGATATCACCACCCCCCCCGGTGACCGTCATCGGGCAGCCGTCACCGACGAAGCTTCCCGCCGGCGAAGCGCCACCGATATCAACACCGTCATAAGGAATTTCAATCACCACCTCATCCACTTCATTCGATGGGCCGGATTGGGCATTGGGATCAGCCGGCGGCGGGTCCTGGCAGTGGGTCATATCAACTGCGGTCACCACATAATAGTAACGTTCACCCGGCGATAGACCCGTATCGGTATACTGACATTCCGACACGGACGCGAGAGGCGATTCCGACGTCGATACCCCCGGCGAATGACTGCGATAAATGCGGTACCGGCAGATGTCGTCCTCCGTGTTCATCTCCCAGTTCAATATGAGTCGCCGGTCACCCCGGCTGATAACCAGTCCTGCAGGCGGGTTCGGTGAGGTAAAATCCCTCGGCGTGGTAACGGTTACTTCCTCAGACCAAGCGGTTACCCCGCTCGCTTCACAGACCATAAGCAGAAAGATTATCGCAACGGTCGGTATCATGTGAATCATTCCACATTGTCTGATCAATTCACCGTACCTGTTCATTGTCGCAGCCTCCCAGGCAATCAAGCCGGTTATTCCATCGAGCTCAACGGTTGGTATTGTCGGACCTTGCGCATACCATCACACCACTTCGTATCGACTGGCGGCTATCCCGTTCATGACTTATCGGGTTTATCGGAATGAAAAAAGCACCGACAGGTAAGGGGCCTGTCGGTGCTCTTGGTTGTAATACCAATTGGCCAAATGGCTTGTTTGTAAAAGGTGAGATTGCCTCACCTTGTCATTCGATTAGTAATATCCGACTACGAGGGCATCGATGTAGACCCAACCGCCACCAGCATGCTCGATTTTCACGGTATGCGTACCGTTGGGAACGGTCAGCTTGAAGATTTCGACCTGGTATGCAGTTGCTGCATTCAGGCTGACGTTGTCCAGTTCAAGCTGGTCGT
>CAYRND010000038.1:0-28008 GCA_964425365.1 uncultured Phycisphaeraceae bacterium | reverse complement strand
ACAGACGTAAGCGTCTTTATATTATAGGCTTACAGCTTAAGTTCATGCCATTCGGAAGTCGGGGTATTATCCCCGTCGAACCCTGTGATTTACGACAACGACTGGTTTACAGATGTCGCCTGCGACGACTATCTTACGGGGGCTTATACTTTGGGAGAAATTGATCTGAGGGGCATGGTGATTACGAAATGCTTTTTTGGCTGCGCGGGCGGCAGTTGTGCCCATACGATGCAGCAGAGTATTGATGACTATAATCTGCAGCGGAGTATGTCTCTGAACAGTGGCCAGTGCTATCCTGAATATACGCTGGGCACGGATGTTTACATGCATCAGCCTGGTTCGGGCCGGATAGACGATACCCAATACAACACCACGCCGGGCAGCAATCTGATCCGCGATATTGCGAGGACCTGTTCGCCTGAGCATCCGCTGCTCGTATTCATCGGCGGCAATGCCACCACGGTAGCCAATGCCTATCTGTCTGATCAGTCCATTGCGGACAAGCTGGTCGTGTACATGCTCTGCCGGGAGGGTTATAACACGTCGAATCCCTGGCCGATGTACGTGCTGAGTAAGCGTGTGCCTTGTTTCTGTGCGCCGCCGATCGGGAATAATCTCGGCGGGTGGTGGGATCCTTACGATCGCAGCAACGAGCTGTTGAATAACGAAGCCTGCGAGTTTCTGAAGTCGCATAACTGGGATAACCGCTGGCGGCGTACGCCGGCGGATCTTGTCGGGTTCATGTATGTGATGAACCACGCGTGCGCTTCGAATGCGACGCGGATTTTTGTGGACAGTCCGGCGATCAACGGCCACGTGGTGACGGATAATGATTACGACTATCTTGATCTTACGGATCACCTGCGGTGGAATCTAGTCGCCGGGGAGTTTTATCGTGTCATGCTCGATCCTGAAGCCTGGGGCGGTTGCGTCACGGTTATTGAGCCGCCGCCGCCCAGCCTGACGTGGCTGCCGGGTCAGCAGGCGGTTCTTGTCGAGTGGGAGGACCCCATGTCCGAGCCGGACAATGAAGATGGTTTCATTATTCAGCGGAAGCCCCACATGAATCGTGATCACTGGGTCGATGTGGGTAGTGTTGGTGCCGACGTCACCAGTTATACGGATACGGACAATCTTCATGGTCTGGTGCAGTACAGTTATCGCGTCGGGAGCATTAAGTGATATAGGGTTCGGCATTTTCAAACGGCTTGTTCGGCTGCCCAGCCGAACGGGTGGTTCCGGCTGGCGGCGTTGCCGAAGGTTTCTTTGAAGAAAGGCAGCATGACGTCGAGCACTCGTAGGTCGACGGGTGTGGTGGCGGTGGAGAACAGAGAAGCAATGAAGCAATGAAGCGGGTTGCGGTGGTCAGTATCGGTTTTTGGCTTTATCGCTTTCGTTGCCGATCATGTATCCGCTGGCACCGCCGACGGCGGCGCCGATGGCGGCGCCTGTGCCGGTGTGTCCGCCGGAGTTATGACCGACGATAGCACCGATGCCGGCACCGGCGGCGGCGCCGAGCAGAGCGCCGGTCTGGGCGTCGGTCTGGCAGGCGGTGGAGAATGACAGTGTCGTGAACAGAGCGGTGGCGAGCATGAGCGAGCGGATTTTACCGGATTCCATTATCTGTACTCCTTGCCGGGCCGGGTTGAGCGCCATATCGGTTCGGTCCTGAAACGTAGCATCGTAATTCCCTGAGTATTACTTGACTGCGAACCGCGAACTTCGTCGGCAGGGTGTGCCGGATTCTATGGGGTATAACGATTGTGATGGGGCATTATTGCGGGATCAAAATGAGATGGAACGAAATTGAATAACTCCAAGCCACAAATATGATTGCCGATCGGCGAGATCCGGTAGTAATGACCGGGCTGTTTTTGCCAGTGTGTTACGACGTAGCCGGACCTTTCTCATCTGCCGGGGAAGTAGAAGCTTGGGTTTCCGTTTTCACCGGTTGTTTTTCCTTGATCGATCCGCCGGGTTTATTTTTTTTATCCGGTGCGAGTACGAGTGTCATACGTTTTCCGATCAACTTGGTCTGCGCTTCGACTTTGGCGATATCAGCGAGCAACTGCGAAATTTCGATCATTGTGCGATAGCCGATATCCTGGTGGGCCATTTCCCGTCCGCGGAAGAGCATGGCGAACTGGACCTTGTGACCTTCCTCGATGAACTCACGTGCCTTGTTCACCTTGATCTGCAGGTCATGCGGGTCGATTTTCGGCCGAAGCCGAATGCCCTTGAGTTCACTCTGCTTGACATTGGCCTTAGCTTTCTGTTCCTTTTTACGCTGGGCATACTTCCATTTGCCGTAGTCCATGATACGGCAGACCGGAGGCTCGGAGTGCGGCGATACCTCGACGAGATCAAGCCCGGCGTCATAGGCCATACGCCGCGCCTGTTCTGTCTCGATCACACCAATTTGTTCATTATCCGCGCCGATCAGGCGTACCGGAGAGATGCGTATCTGTTCATTGACGCGCAGGTGCTTACCAGTGTCCCGTTGTGGCGGTCGAAATCGTCCCTTAGCGATGGCCGAATCTCCAGAAAGACAGTAATACCAGTACCTGACTCATTATCGACAGAGTATACACCAGAACTTTGTTGAGCAAGTGGGAGGGGCTAAATTCGTAGAAAGGCCGGGCTCATCGAGTCTCTTCTGACGTGTCGGGTGGCGTATTTATAACCGTTATCGGTATGTTTATCAGGCGAGCGATGTTTGTAACCGCTTCAGGGTTATGCAATTAAGTTATTGCCAATTCTGTATGATGATAGATTATTTCAGCAGGGTAGCCATTTGGAGCAGCCAGTAGGCAACAGGTGCGGCGATGATTGTCGAGTCGATGACATCCAGCAGGCCGCCGAATCCGGGGATGGATTTGCCTGAGTCCTTGATGCCGGCGTCGCGTTTGAAGAGTGAGGCGATCAGATCGCCGAACTGGCCGGCCAGTCCGATTGTCAGGCCTGCAACAGCTGCGAACCACAGGGGATAAGGAATTTCAACAAACACCCGGCCGGTCTCCGTCGTCTGCCATCGACCGCTGAAGTGGTAATGATTTCCGATTGCCGCCAGACCGACCGCGAGCAGACTGGAAAAGATCAGTCCGCCCGCCAGTCCTTCCCAGGTTTTGCCGGGACTCAGCCAAGGGATCAGCTTATGCCTGCCCATCGCCTTGCCGGTGAAATAGGCGCCGATATCGCATGATTTTGCAACCAGAATCAAAGCGGCAATGACCCACGCCGAATGCCACCGCCGTATTGCAAGATAGAACCCCGGCAGAATACCGATGTAAATCAAACTGAGCATGGTGACACCTGCCACGGTAACGGCGCCGCTCGGTTTTCGCTGAAGGCCATGACGAATCAACGCGAGTATGAACATCAAGACCATAAGCGAGGCGTAAATGGCGATAGTGGCCTGTGAATCCAGCGTGTAAGGAATGATGTAAATCAGCACGCATCCGAGTGTTCCGCTCAACCAGATCATGAACGGATCCGCGGCGATCTGTTTTGCGTAGAAGATCCGGCAGAGTTCCCGCGTTGCCAGTCCGATCATCACAATGAAAGCCAGTAATAGCAGCAAACCCGCGGGCAGATAATGACGTCCCAGAAACACCTTCTGTGCTGAGGTGCCGGTCAGATCGATCTGGTCCAGTTGGTTATCCAGAAAAAACAGACCCCATACGAGGAGGAACATGCCCAGGCCGAAGATAAGTCGGTACTTCAGCATGACCTCATATTATCAGGTTTTGGATGTATCGAGCACCCCGCATCAGGTGGGGTGGGGCGACAATTGCACGGGTTGGTGCCGCTGGATATCCGGCATAGAGCGAGGGGGGTGGCATTTCGTCGGGTAAGTTATTAAGTTTTATACCTGTGAAAGCTCCGTCAGCCTCTTATCGAGTGATGATTCGGCTGTTCATCATCTGGATGGCAGCCGGCATGACGTACCCGGTTTGTCTGGGTCAGTCGCTCATGCTGCACAGCGACGGCGATCATCTCTGGTATATTCAGCCGGACAGGAGTCAGGATCTTGTCACCATCTGGCATGGCAACTGGCATTCGAATCAGGCGGGTCTTCACTTTGTGCAGAAGCTGAACGGCAGGGTCAAGTTCGGGTCTTCCGCCGCCGCCGAAGACGTCTTATGGCTGATCTACAGCGATATGACCGTCCAGATGATACGTGTTCAACCGGGGTCAGCCCGGATTGAGGGATGGTGGTCCTACGATCGTCAGGCGATCTCCGCATTGCCCCAGCAGGCCGTGTTACGGGCTATGACAGCGGGTAACAGCGGCCCTTGTGTAATCCTGCAGGGCAGGGCGGTCGAGCTTGAACAGGCGATCAATGCCCAGGCATCGGTAGGGCAATTACCTCGTGATGGTTTGGATGCCAGTCAACTGATTGATTACACCAGCCGGGGCATTATTTTCGAATTCGATCATCCGCAAGTGCTCGAACAGGGTGATCGTGTTGAAAGCGAAGATGCCGAGGTCGCCGACTCGTCAGCACCGGATCAACCGGTGATGAAGCAGCCGCCGGATACCGACACTTTGATCGACGTTCTTCTGATCTACCACCATGGCCGGTGGGAGCGTGTTCCGTTGCCCGATGGTTGGGATATGACGCTTCCCGTACGTCTGGTCATGCAGCGATATGATGACCTGATGCCCGTCATACTGGCAACCGACGTTTCGGAGCAGTCGGTCAATCTCTATCGGTACAAAGAGGATGAATGGTTGCGTCAGGCGCTCCCCTGCAAGCTGGAAGAATCTACAGATAACAGGACAACGGCCCTGTCATTGCAGGATCAACTGATTCTTGCAACCAGGCAGGAATATGATACCGAATCACTTGAAGCGTCGGTCTCCGTGTTGCGTGAGCAGAAAGTGGTACCGATTGGTGAACTTCATCTGGCATTGCCGTCATCGAGTCAATGGTCGGTGGTGCCCATGCTGGAACAGCTTGCACTGGTGGGGCTGGAAATAGCCGTCGATCCGTCAGACAAGTCACAGGTTACCGGGAAGGTATCCGGTAAGCTGACGCCGTTGAGCTGGTCGGCCATGAATCTTCAGGGGGAGGTTGTTGAACAGGACCGGGAGCTGGTCAGGGTCTACGGCCGCAGTGATGCCGAGATCTATTTTCTGTTTGTCTTTTTGATTATCGCCGGCCTGGTAGCACTGCTGGCGATGGTATTTCTCCGCCGCGAACCATACCGTGATGATATCCAACTGCCGGATAACCTCGTACCCGGCGATCTCGACCGTCGCCTGGTAGCAGGCTGGCTTGATCTGATGCCCGGTTTCATCGGTGTCTGGCTGTTCTACCCTGTCGAGCCGTCCGATCTGATTTCGCCCTGGCTTCATGTACTCTGGGATGTCACTCAATGGCAGCAGCTCAAACCGGTGCTGTTGGTCATCGGCATATTCGTCGCCCATACGACGATCACGGAACTGTTCACCGGGCGTACGATCGGTAAGTTATTGACCGGTTTGCGTATTGTGACGCGTGAAGGCAGACCTGCGGACATCAGGCAGCGTCTGCTGCGAGGGTTGAGTAAGTTCTTCGATCTCGTTGCCTGGTTTTTACTCGTTGTTCCGTTGCTTACACCGTATCGTCAGCGACTGGGTGATCTGCTGGCGGGAACGGTTGTGGTAATGGACAGGCCCCGGGAATCCGACAAGACCGGCGAGTCCGACAGTGAAGAAAAGCAGGAGGGGCCATGAAGACCCGTGGTGGATATATCGGGAGTGTATGTTATTACTGACGCAGTGAGAAAAAATGCGGTCATATTGCTTTCAGGCGGTCTTGATTCCGCGACGGTTCTGGCAATCGCTCATGATGAAGGTTTTACGCCGCACGCGATCAGCTTCTACTACGGTCAGCGTCACCGTCATGAACTGGACGCTGCGAAGCGTGTCGCCGGCCACCTTGGAACGGCATCCCATCACTGGGTGAGCATTGACCCGAGTACCTTCGGCGGATTCAAGGGTTCGGCGCTTACGGATCATATCGCCGTGCCGAAAGATCGTCATGAGACGGAAATGACCTGCGCCATACCAGTGACGTATGTGCCTGCACGTAATACGATCTTTCTTGCTTACGCACTGGCACTGGCGGAAGTGCTGGACAGCGGCGATATTTTCATCGGCGTCAATGCGGTCGATTACAGCGGATATCCCGATTGCCGGGGAGAATATATCGAGGCGTTCGAGCGAATGGCCAATCTTGCAACGCGAGCGTCAGTCGAAGGTAAGCGTCTGCAAATTCACACGCCTCTGATCGACTGGCCGAAGTCACGAATCATCGAGCGTGGTTTGGAGCTCGGTGTGGACTACAGCCTGACCCATTCATGTTACGATCCGGCTGAATCGGGCCGTGCCTGCGGTCGATGCGATGCCTGTCTGTTGCGTTGTCGGGCGTTCGCACAGCTCGGTCTGGTTGATCCCGCCCTCGACGGCTGAATCGGTTACAATAGCCGGGTTCGATGTGACAGGCGGCAGAGTCGACAAGGCCGCTTACAGGCCGTAAATCGAAGATATCCAGTCGGTTCGGTGAGGTGACGCATATGGTATCGACACCAGGTTCAACAGGAATTCACGCGGGTTTGAAGACCCGTTTGAAAGTCGGCATGGAAATCCATGTGGAACTGGCGACGCGATCGAAAATGTTCACGTCGGCGCCGAATGCGGCGTATCCGGATTATTTCGAAGCCGGGCCGAATACCCTGCTCGATCCCGTCGTGATCGGTATGCCGGGTGTTCTGCCGGTGATTAACCGTGAAGCCGTTGAGATGTCCATGCTCGTGGGTATGGCGCTTGGCTGTCGCATTGCTCGCTACACGAAATGGGATCGGAAGAGCTATTACTATCCCGATCTGCCGAAGAACTATCAGATCAGCCAGTACGATCAGCCGCTGTGTGAGGAAGGCGCGATCGAGATAGCCGTGTCGGACGATCCCGGATCGGTGATGAAGACCATTCGGATTATCCGTGCCCATCTGGAGGAAGATGCCGGCAAACTGCTGCACGAAGGGCCGGGTGGTATTCCGATCGATTATTCGATTGTCGATCTGAACCGTGCGGGAACGCCGTTGCTGGAAATTGTGACTTATCCGGATTTCGAAACGCCGGAGCAGGTGGTGATATTCGGGCAGCTTCTTCGCAGCATATGTCGTCACCTGGGAGTTTCGGAAGGGATCATGCAGAAGGGTCACATGCGATTCGAGCCGAATATCAATGTCGAGATCGAGAAGGACGACCGGGTACATTGCACACCGATTGTCGAGATCAAGAATCTGAATTCGTTCAAGGCGGTTTACAACGCAATATCGCATGAATACGAACGTCAGGTGGAGGAATGGCTTGAAACGGGCAGGGTGATGGGGCGGGGTGAAAAATCGACACGTGGCTGGGACGATCACCGCGGCGTGACGGTCCTGCAGCGAGAAAAGGAAGACGCCCATGACTACCGTTATTTTCCCGATCCTGATCTTGTCGCCGTCGAGGTCGATCAGGCTTGGGAAGATGCCGTGCGAAGCCGACTTGTGGAGTTGCCGCATATCAAAGAGCGACGATACGTGAAGGAATATGGTTTGTCTGTAAAGGAATCGCAGGCGATTCTGGAAGAACCCGCAGTTACGCGTTTCTATGAGGATGTGCTGGCTACCGGCCTGGAAGGCAGACGGGCAGCCTCGATATTGCTGAATTATGGTGCTAAACGAGCGAATGACCGGGGATGTCTGATCAGCGAACTCGGTATTACTGCCGAACAGGTCAGACAGATAGCCGATCTGGTTGCGGCGGATAGGATCGGGTCCAGTGCGGCCGACAAGCTGTTCGGCCTCGCGTGCGAGTCCGATTCGTCTGCGGAACAACTTGCGGGTGAAAACGGACTGCTGCAGGTCAGTGACACCGGCGAACTGGCGGGTTATGTTGACCAGGTGCTTGCCGAATCGAAAAACAAGAAAGCCATAGAAGATATTCGGGGCGGAAAAGATAAGGCCATCGGGGCGCTCATGGGGCAGATCATGAAACTGAGCAGAGGCAAGGCTAATCCGAAACTGGTTACGGAAATGATCAAGTCAAAACTGCAGGGTTGACTGCTCCGTTGTTGTTTGCAGATGAAGCCCGATGTCCGGCAGCGGAGTTGCACGGGCCGGGGGCTTGAATACTTCTGCAATGCGTATCATGCTATATCACTTCAGGGTTCCTGTGTCGGGCAGGGCTGGTTGAAATGTTCTTGGATAAATCGTCGTACCGCTTGGGTATGCGTTTCGTAATCATTCATGAGTTTTTCGCCTGGCGGCATATTCGTATCGAGGTCTCGTTCGCTGTAACCCATTCGCCTGGCGAGGTGTGTGAGTTCGAGTGAATTTTGTGGCGGCAGGAAGAGGTCCTGTGCCGATCCTCTGAGCATACGAAGCGCATTGATGAGTTGGCGGAGGAAATCGTAAGCGCTTCGGAGCGACGCGTATTCAGTATTGTTGAGTACGCCGCCTCGTTGCAGCGCTTCCATTGCCTGTGCCAGTCTCGGGCTTCGCAACTGGGGGACTTCAGCGGCCTGTCCGACCTGTAGCAGTTGCGTGATGCCTTCGAGGTCGACCAGTGCCCCGGGGCTGTATTTCGCGTTGAGTCGTGTTTCGCGGCCGAGTTTTTCCTGTTTCACGCGTATCCAGATTTCCCAGAGTGCATCATAGTCGAGTACGCGCGAAGTATTTTCGTAGATGAATTGGTCACGGAGCGATTCGATACGTGATCCGAGTGCGGGATTGCCGGCAATCCACCTGAGTCGAACCAGAGCCAGCCGTTCGAAAGCGTGGGCGCTGCCGGTCGGGCCGTAATATTCGCTGAACTGCTGGAGATGGCAGGCGAGCGGGCCTTCCTTGCCGTAGGGTCTGAGTCGCAGGTCGACCTGGAAGATTCCTTCCCGCTTGGTTTTGATGAATTGCGACGACTCGCGTGCGAGCAGTTCGAAGAACTCGCTGCAGGTGATTCCGTCGCGTTTGCCCCCGGCGGTCATCGAGCCGGGGGGGCAGTCGTAGACATAAAGCAGTTCGATATCCGAGCCGTAACCCAGTGCGACGCCGCCGAGTTTACCGAGTCCGAAGACGGCATAAGGGACGTTGATATTGACAGCCTTATCGTCGCTATGTGTGCCTTCGCATTCCGGCGGGCCGTAGGAATAGACCAGATCGTCATAAATCAGTCGCGAGGTCGTTGCGACAAGGTGTTCGGCCAGCCAGGTGAGTCGTTCGCTGAATTCGCGGAACGTCATGACGGGGTTGAGGATCTGGTCGAGATCGATCTGGAAGATTTCACGGTCCTTGAACCGGTTGATCCGGTCCTGTTTTTCTGCGAGTCCGACGGCATGTTGTAAGGCATCGTCGAGTCGTGCGGGCAGCGTTTCGGGCGGCTGTGAGAACTGGTGGTATTCGACGTGTCGGTCGATGATGGGCAGCAGCGATTCATATTGGCCGCGGATGAAATCCTCCCAGAGAAAATCACTGGTTCCCAGCAGCTTGGCGAGGTCTCTCATCGTGTGCGGGTTGACCAGCAGGTTGATCCACTGTTCACGCTGGGTGACGTCCGTGCCGGCGAGGAAACTTTCGGTCAGGTTTTCGAAGCGTGTGAGTGCGGTGTAGGGGTCCGGCGAACGTTCGAGGAAATAGGTGAACTGCTTGGTCAGCAGGGCGGAGAGCTTGATGTGTTCGAGCAGGGCGGTGTCGATACGGATATCGAGTCGTGACGGTACGAGGTCAAGCACATCGGTGAATTGCCCGGTTTCGCCATCAGCGTTGATACGCACGCGATCGATACTGAGGCCGCGTAATGATAATGCCGTACTGAGTGCGTAGAGGAACGCGGGCGTATCCTGGCCGGTGATGACCAGTCGGATTCGCTGACTTTCGGTTTCACGGATATCGATATCGACGGGGAACAGTTTCGGTTGGGCGTGTGCTGACATGCCGGCGAGACGGTTGGTAACGGATTCATTGACCAGTTGTTTCGCCTGTTGTATGGATGCGTCGTCGGCTTTTTCAAGCAGTGCGATGACATCGTTGATCGTCTTCACCAGTCGGTTGGCCCAGTCGTCGTGTTCACGATCGGTTTGAATTGCGTCGCGTCGGCCTGTGAACCGGTCGATGATAATCGCATCGGTACAGGCATTGCGTTCGATGCGAGAGCGGTGCATGGGGCTGTGGCGCCGGGTGTGCCTGGACCGGTTGACAGCTTCCAGGGTATAGACATCGCCTGATTCGATGTTGACCGAAGCCCCAGCCAGCGTGCCGGTGATCAGTGAGAATTCGAAAGGGTGATCGAAGGCGATGACGGTGCAGGCGATCCTGTTATCTTCGAGCGGCTGGATCATGACCTCAACGGGGTGATTTTCGCTGAGCCGGTCGATAGCCCGGAGATGATCCCCGATCACTTCGGGTGTGAAAGCCTCGAGGTAGTCATCCGGTACCCGTTTGAGATGAAGGTCGATCATTTCCGAAGAGAGTTCTTCGCAGTGCCGGGCGATTTCTTGATGAAGCTGTGTCATAACCCGCGGTTTCCATGAAATACGCTAAGACCTCATAGAATCATGTCCTGTCTATGGTAGCGTCATTTTAGCTTGAAAAAATAACTCGACTGTTGTTGCCGCCCCTACACGACCCCCTGGTGTAGCAACAGTCGAGTTATGTACTGCCGATACCAGTGTTTCTATCGGATAGGGTAGGTATAAAACTGTATGGGCGGGGCAAAAAGTCGGATATTAAGAGGTTTTGTCTGGCGAAGATAAACCTTCAACTCCGCTCAGATGAAGAGGGTGCAGTTTCTTCACAGGCGACGACCATACGGACGAGTTCGGCGAGGCTGGCGGCGCCCATTTTTTCCATGACATGAGCGCGATGGACCTCGATGGTCTTGTGGCTGAGGCCGAGTTCCGTCGCAATCTGTTTATTGAGTTTACCTTGTACGACAAGTCGCATGACCTGTCGTTCCCGTGGTGTGAGTTTGGCGAGTCTGAGCTGGATTTCGGTCATTTCGGCGGCATTTCGCCGGTTGGACTTATTCCGTTCGAGTGCATCACGGACGCGATCGAGCAGGACCTGGTCGCTGAAGGGTTTTTCGATGAAATCGACGGCGCCGGCTTTCATGGCGCGTACGGCGACGGGGACATCGCCATGGCCGGTGATCATGATCGTCGGCAGGCTGATCCCGATTTTTTCCATGTGTTCGAGCAGGTCCAGACCACTCATGCCGGGTAATCTGACATCGAGAACGAGGCAGCCGGCGGCATTATGATCGACTTCTTCCAGGAAATGCTGTGCGGTTTCGTAGGTTCTGACCTGCAGGCCGACCGATTCGATCAGCCACTGCAGTGAATCGCGAACGGCCTTGTCGTCATCGATAATGTAAGTTACCGGTTCCACATTCATAACCCTGTTCCATAAAGGAATTCACCAAACTATTATCATCATTGTGATTATTAAACAGTCGGATTGTATCAGATTCCCTGGATTAACGCCCGTCTGGAGTCTGCGAATCGGCCATTTTTTTATAGGGATTTTCACTAACTTAACTTCTATCCTGTTGTATTTTTGATTGTTCAGTACCCATCCTGATCATCTGGTACATCAGGATAGATAAACCTGTTTTCTCTTGTTGGATGTCATTATGTAACTGTTACGGAGCTCAGGTGTCGGAAATCAGTGCAGTATCATCGTGATGTGCAATCAGGTTGCAGGGATTTCATGTAATTTTGAGTTCGTTCCGGTAGATGGCGCGGTAGGCGGTGTAGTTGACGGTGGCCATGATGGGAACGACGGCGGCACCGGCGACGGGTATCCATTGGAACATGATGAGGAAGAAGAAGAGGATGCGGATACCCCACTTGAGCATGAGTCGTTTACCGAAGGGCAGGTACCTGCGGAAAGGTGCGACGATGGCCATGCGGTAGTAGATCACGCCGGGGATCAGGCCGACGATGGGGATGAAGCTGAACAATGCGGATACGCCGAGTACGACGGGCAGGCGGTTGCCGATATGTCGCATGTAACTTTTAGCGAATTCCGGGTCAGCCATGAGTTCGTGGCCGCAGGCTTTGCAGGTCTGCCTGACCTTTCGTTCATCGAATCGCGTGGCGCAGACGGGACATCGTTTCTTTTCGACCAGTCGCCAAGTATGTTTCGCCAGGTCGCCGGCGTTTTTTTTCTTTGATCCGCCGAGGAAGCCGATCGACTTGGGCTGATCGACTCTGGTGCGGCAGTTCTGGCAGGCGGTGGCGCTGGGGTAGATCAACTCGCCGCATTGTCTGCAGGGGACCTTTGATTTTTCCTCGCGGTACTCGATGTATTTCCTTGCCGCGAGGATCAACCCGGTGACGATGCCGATCACGATGATCATGAAGATGGGGAAGAGTACCAGCAGGAGAATGCCGAAGGTCGACCAGATATCCTCGGCCCAACTTATGAGGCCCTGGATGCCGATATCGTCATCTTCATCAGCGTCGGTCAGGATGTTCATCACCTCGGTGCGCGCAGTACCGGCGATGTACACGCCTGGGATGATGAGAAATGTGGTGAGGTAATCAAAAAGCCCGGCCTGTTCGGTCACCTGTTGGACGAAACCAGCGTCGATCGCGGAGATGAGTCCGATGGAGGTGAGTGTGGCCATGCCGGTCTTGAGATACTTATCGACTTCATCGAGTAGTGCCCGAGCGTCGGGGTTCTTCGTTGCGAGCACTTCAAGGCCGGACAGCAGTCCGAGCACGATGATCGACCAGTTACTGGTGAACCAGTTGGGATCACCTTGGATCCCGTCGAGCAGGCCGGTTTCACTGAGTCCTGGCAGATGGGGTCCGAACCGCAGTAGCAGGGCGGTCATAAAGGCCGGCAGAAACGCCCGGGATGAGAACAGGCCGATGGAACCGATCCCGTGAATCAAAGCCGCCGCGTGCATGGTGGATCTCCTTTGAAAGTCACCGTGATATTATACCGGAGGTTCCGATGAGCAGTTTTCAGGTGCAATCTGTAACTATGGTTTTTATCGGCATTTACATCTGCTCCGGCGGGCGGCGCCGGGTTATGAAAATTTCTATAAATCAATGTATGAAATACACTTGCGGTGAGTGATTTCTTCAAGTTATATGATGGTATTTCCGATAAAAGATAATGGATGGGTTTCGCTGATGTACCGACCCCCGCCCCTCAGCAGCGAAGACCTCTCGGCTGAATCAACTTCAAGTGCATGCGTGACCCGTCCTGTGAGCCTCGAAGCTTGACCAGGCGTCTGTTCGACTTCATCTGAGGGCGTCTGGTGAAAACAGAACAACCGCTGGCCGAAATGCGGAGAACCGGATGACACGATCCGGCAGCGGTCAATCTGTCCGCGAAAGGCGGACCGGTCATGAAAGTACTCATCGTCGAACAATCCAAGTCCATGAGGCGGATCATTATCAGTATTTTGAAGCACATGGGCTATCGTGAGGTCTTCGAGGCGGGCGACGGTGAGGAGGGTATGAAGAAGCTGAGGGAACATAAGCCGGACCTGATCCTGACCGGCTGGCATATGCCGAAGATGGACGGAATCACATTCGTCAAGAGTATTCGTGCTAATAGTATGAACGTACCGATCATCATGGTCACTTCGGAAGCGGAAAAAGAGCGTGTCGTCGAGGCGATCAAGGCCGGGGTGGATCATTACGTGGTCAAGCCGTTCGACCCCGAGACACTGACCACCCGTGTGAAAGAGACCCTTGACCGCCATCGGGCAGCCTGACGGAACTGGGTGTCAGGCCAACACTTGCGAGCCGTATTTCACGTCGCCTGGTTAGGGAAATACAAGTTAAAGGATCACCCTTAACACCGCCGGCACATTTTTATATAGCAAGTCTTTGCAGTTATTTGCAATGCGGCCATTAGTCAAGCTAACCTGATTTTCATCCGATAATTCATGAGCTGGGCAGCCATTGAAAGCCGGTCTGCCGGCGTGGTAATGCTCGTTACGTCGGTTACGGCGGTGTTGGCCTGGCGAAAGGAGTCTGGTGATGAAGGTGCTGGTGGTTGATGAATCACAGGCGATGCGGAATATCGTCAGGAACACGTTCAGGCATATGGGCCAGACCGACCTGGCGGAGGCCGGCAACGGCGAGGAAGCGATGGATAAGATTCGCCGGAACAAGCCTGACCTGATCATCACCGGGTGGCACATGCCGAAGATGAACGGCATAACTTTTGTTAAATCAGTCCGTGCGAACAGTCTGAATATACCGATCATGATGATCAGCGCCGAGGTAGAAAAAGCCAGGATAATGGAGGCCGTTCGAGCCGGTGTGAACCAGTACATCGCCAAACCGTTTACACCGGATGTGCTGATGAAACACATCAACAGTGTGATTCATCGATTCGGGCTGATGGAGAAGGTTCAGAGTTGACAAATATCAATGAAGCAATGGGGAGGGAATTCAAGGTTTAAAATTAAGGGTTGGGGGAGGATTATTGTAGGTGTGTTAGGGTGGGTGGTGGGTGGGGTGGTGGGTGGGGATGCGTATCTGTCATGAGATTTGTGAGGGAGATGAAGAAGCGTGATTTTCTTTATTGTTGTAAGTGCTTGTCAGAGTCATAGATGCTCATAGATGCGCGCGTGAAATTGCTATAGGCTATGGTTTTGCAGGTATTTAAGTGGTGCTCCATAGATGCGAGGGTGGGGGAGTCGATGAGGTTCGGGGCTTGTAGTGAAGAGCAGGGAGGCAATGGCGCGGCGAAGCAATGTGGCGGTGTTTTATATTGTGTTCAGGATGCCTGTTTGAAACGGTTATCCATGACTTGTTCGATGCGTTTGCTGATAGCTTCGGGAGGGCAGGGTTTGACGAGGTAGCCGTTAGCGCCGTGCTGGCGTGCCTTGTCGGCCATTTCGAGGTTGGCGTTGCCGGTGAAGACGATAACGGGCACTTTGGCGATGTGGGGTTCGCTGCGGATCAGGTCGAGGATGTCCAAGCCGGTGTCGTCGGGCAGTGTGAGATCGAGCAGTACCAGGTCAGGCGAATTCGTGGTGAGAATTTCACGTGCCCTGCTCCCGTTGGAAGCGCCCAGTGCGATATGGCCTTCCGTCTTCAGGCGGTTGAGGAGGAAGTCCAGTGTAATCGCGTCGTCTTCGACAATCAGGATCTTATAACTCATTGACGCCGCCGATCGTGTGAGACTCGCAAGTTCGTGTGACCCCTGAAATCCATTTCCGCTGCCCCTGTCACGAGGCGGAACAGGGTATTTCCCTTTTCTGCATCGGACAGGGGATCAGGGCACTTTAACGGGTTTAGCAGGTGCAACTTAAGTTATCCGATTGCCTGGGGCTTCCTTTCCGTCTGCGGCTCTGTTACCATGGCGGGTCTGGCTCTTTAATCAGTATCAGGATAGCAGTTATGAATCAATGTCCATCGTCGGAGGTGACCGATATGCCGGAATCAGGCGGTACGGCGCATCGGCTGTCGGATCTGGGTCTGACGGCCGGTCACTGTGCCGTGGTGGGATTGCAGTGGGGTGATGAAGGCAAGGGCAAGGTGGTTGATCTGCTGGCGGGCGGCTATGACGTTGTAGTGCGATACAACGGGGGTGCGAACGCCGGTCACAGCCTGCAGGTCGGCGATGATCGTTATGCCCTGCACCTGATTCCGTCGGGGATACTGTATCCTGACAAGCTCAATGTACTTGGCAACGGGTTGGTGATCGATCTGGAGCAGGTGATCAAGGAGATCAACCAGCTCAGGTCTCGCGGGGTGAAGGTGGCTGATAACTTCAGGATCAGCAATCGGGCGCATGTCGTGTTCGATTATCACAAGATGCAGGACGCGTTGTATGAGCAGGCGATGGCCCTGGCCGAGGGCGAATCGTCAAAGATCGGTACGACCGGTCGGGGTATCGGCCCGTGTTACGCTGACAAGGCGATCAGGTCCACGGCGGTGCGGATGGCGGACCTTTATCACGCGGATCGTCTGCGAGAGAAGCTGTTGCGGATACTCGGTGTGAAGAATGTGGTGCTCGGCGCGTTGGCCGAGCGATGCGGCCTGCCGTTCGAGCCGTTCGACGCCGATACATTATGCCGGCGTGCGGTGGAACACGCGTCGCTGCTTCGCCCGCATGTATGCGACTGTTCGTCGCTGCTTCATGAAGCGATGGCGAATAAGCGTCGCCTGTTATTTGAAGGCGCTAATGCCACGTTGTTGGATATCGATCACGGCACGTATCCGTACGTGACATCGAGCAACTGTTCCTCGCTGGGCGTCCATACCGGTACGGGCGTGCCGGGCAGTTGTCTGAGTCATGTGATCGGGATAGTGAAGGCGTACCAGACGCGTGTGGGCGGCGGGCCGATGCCCACGGAGTTGAAGGACGCGACCGGTGATCGGATACGCGAGCGAGGGCGGGAGTACGGTACGACCACGGGCCGGCCGCGACGTTGCGGGTGGCTTGATCTGGCGGCGCTTAAATACACGGCCATGGTCAGTGGTGCGACGGGTCTGGCGGTTATGCTGCTGGATGTGCTCAGCGGGCTGCCCGAGCTGCAAGTCTGCACCGGCTACCGCTACGAGGGCGAGGTGCTCGAAACCTATCCGGCAAGTGCGGATGTCCTGGCAGGGCTTGAGCCGGTGTATGTATCCATGCCCGGCTTCGAGCAGCCGGTCGAGAGCTGCCGACGTTATGACGACCTACCCGCCAATGCCCGGTCTTATATCGAAACGATAGAACAATTCGTTGGCGTGCCCGTAGTATTGATCAGTGTGGGACCACGTCGTGACCAGACCATTCTTCGTGGAGTGAGCGGCAAGAGGGAAAAGAAACAGTCGTGACCGGTTCACGGCTATGGAATGCGTGTCGTTGATATCGGCGTAAACGATGGATTTCAGATGACACCAGGATCATCACCTCAAATCACCGATTCGGACCGAGCGGCGCAGAAGGCGGAATCGCTTCGTCAGCTTGGCGTACCGCCCGAGAAGCTACCGCGTCATGTAGCGATTATCATGGACGGTAACGGTCGCTGGGCGAAGTCGCAGGGCAGGGACCGCACCTGGGGCCACCGCTGCGGCGCCGAGACGGTGCGTGCCATTGTCACGGAAAGTGCAAGGTTGGGGCTGGATGTCCTCACGTTATACAGTTTCTCGACGGAGAACTGGACTCGCTCGCAGGTCGAGGTCGATTACCTGATGGGCCTGTATGTCGAGTACCTGATCGCCGAGCGTCAGGAACTGATTGACAACGATATCCGGTTCATCCAGATCGGTCGGCGTGAGGGTCTGTCACAGCAGGTGCTCGATGAACTTGACCGTACGGTTGATATGACCGCCGGTCATACGGGCCTGAAGCTGGTGCTGGCGATCAACTACGGCTCTCGCAGCGAGATAGTGGACGCTATGCGTGGGATTGCCGAGCTTGTGAAAGCGGGTGAACTGGACACGTCGAAGATCGATGAAGAAACGATCGGCCGGCATCTTTATACCGCGGGTTTGCCCGATCCTGACCTGCTGATCCGTACCGCCGGCGAGATGCGTCTGAGCAACTATCTGCTCTGGCAGATCAGCTATGCCGAGTTCTACGTCGCCGACATCTGCTGGCCTGACTTCAAAGTCGATGAATATCACAAGGCCCTTCGCAACTACGCCGCCCGCAGCCGTAAATTCGGCAGCGTTCGGTAGGTGGGTGGATACATTACAGTAGCAGCAGATCAACTTCATCGTTACGGTTCTGGATCAGTTGTTTCAGTGTCATTCTTCGGCGCAGGTGTTCTGCGAATAACGCCGGTGCATCATTGTCATGTTGTTGATGCCGGCCGTGCCATTGCAGTGATCGCCGTAGCCGTGCGGGCAGAGTCCATGCCGGTGCCGGCGGTCGATCGTTTTTGGGCCGGTCTGGTACGTCGGCGGTAACCGCGGTGTGCTGTATAACAGGCGGCGATTCGGGTTGGGTCTGTACTTCGAGAGAGCCGATATCGACGGTCCCGAAGAACCGGTTGAATCCGGGTCCTCGCTGGTCATAGACGAGTCCGGCCATACCGGCGTAATAATCATTACCGGCGTTGACGGCCGGGCTGCCGGCCAGCAAGTTATGGGTCAGGGTCGGCCCGCCGTTATCCGCCAGCAGATCGAGCAGGGGATCGATCGGCGAGGTCATCGATCCGACCTGGTTACCGTTTACGCCGTGTATCAGGCCGCAGTCACCTTCATCCGCCCCGATCAGATTGTTCGAGCTGTTGTAGTTTATATAGCCGAGGTTGGTGATATCGTCGAACTGACTGCCGCCGCCATTGAAATTGACGGCGACAATGGTGTTGTACAGACTTACCGTTTGGCCGGGTTCGTTATGGATGCCGCCGCCGGTCCCGACCCCGCTGTCGTTACTGTCCGCCCGATTATTGGTGACAGTGGTATTGGTAAGTGACATATTGGCCCGGTTATACAGACCGCCGCCGACTTCGTAGCAGTCATTGCCCGAGACGGTGCAGTTATTGAGTACGATGCTGGTGTTGAAGTTGTTGAAGATGCCGCCGCCCCAGAGACCGGCATGGTTATCAGCGATGATGCAAGCGTTGAGTGTCATATTACCTTCGTTATAAATCGCACCGCCACCCCACCATGCGAAATTATCGACGAATGCCGAGTTGGTGACAACGAGTGTTCCGCGGTTCAGGATGGCGCCGGCGTCGTTGTTGCCCCAGCCGGTGGTGAAGGTCAGGCCGGAGATAGAGGCATTGATGGTAAGCTGAACGTCCATGATGCGGAGGTCATCGTTGCCGCTGAGTGCAAGCTGATCGGCGCCCGGGCCGATGATATCAACGTTACTGTCAACCTGAAGCGTGCCCAGCCCGCTGTTGACGACGATCACGCCGCCGCTGAGTGCGGGATCAAAGGTGATGGTCTGATCACCCGGCTTGATTGCGGTGAGTGCGAGAGCTTCTCGCAGGCTCAGGTCGCCTGCGCTGAAGTCGCCGTCGTTTTCATCGGTAAGGGTGGATACCACGAGTGTATCGGGCATGGCCCAGGCAATCACTTCCGTGGGATATTTCGATTCCTGGCCGGACGTATCGACTGCGGTAACCTGGTAGGCGTACCGATCATCAAAAGCAACCGTGGTATCGGTATATTCACTCGATGTCGACGGTGCGGTTCCGATCAGGACAGGGTTCGGGTCGCCTGCACGGTCGGATCGGTAGATGTTGTAATGGTCGAGATCGGCTTCTATGTTGTCTGACCAGTCGAGGTGGATTGCCGTGATCGCCGAGTCGGCGGCCAGGTCAGCCGGTGATGCCGGTTCACCCGGCGTAGTCCAGACCGCTTCCGACATCGGGTGTTCGATGCCCTGGTTGTCCACCATGGCGACGGCGTAGTAGTAATCCTCACCGTTGCTGACATTGAACGCACGGATATGATCCGCGCCGAATGCGACGGCGACGCATCGGAACGGCCCGTTCGGATTATCAGCAGAGTAGAGTTTGTAGTAAAGGGCATCCGGGTCAGTGCTGTGCTGCCAGGACAGGTCGATATGACCTTCATTGTTCACGTAATGCAGATTGAATTCCAGTGCGCCGATGTCAACGTTTCCGTTGTGGTTACGCGGATAATCCATTCCTCGCTGGTCATAGACGAGTGGATAGCCGAGGTGATCAACGGCGTAAGCGTTATTTCCTGCGTCGATGGCCGGGTTGCCCGGTAGCAGGGCATGTGACAAAGTGGGTCCGCCGTTATCCGCCAGCGTGGCCAAATGGATGATCAATGGCGAACCAGCCGAGCCGACCTGGTTGCCGTTGGCGCCGTCTGTGAGGTTCGCGGATGCGTCCGCGGCGCCGACGAGGCAGGACCGTGCCAGGTCAACACCGCCGTACACGTCATCGTAGTCTGCATGATCTGTACCTGTGAAGTTGCCTGCGACGATTGTGTTATCCATATAGACATAAGTGACATCCTCCCGGGTACAGATACCGCCGCCGCGTCCTGCGTCCATGCCGGTGCAGTCGGCGGTATTATCGGTGATTGTCGCATGGATGAATCTGGCGTAACTATCGTAATGCAGGCAGACCCCGCCGCCTTCTTCAACCGATTCGTTGCCCGAGATGGTGGCGTTGACGACGTAGAGCGTTCCGATATTGGTAACGCCTCCGCCGTGGGTATCGGCATGGTTACCGTACACGGCGGAGTTGATGATATTCATTCGGCCGGCCTGGTTGGTCCAGGAGTAATCATTGAATATCCCGCCGCTGTGCGTCAGTGAGCTGTTACCGTAGATATTGGAATCGATGATATCCATGGTCCCCGCGTTATGGATACCGCCTCCGCCGTACCATTCAGCCTGGTTGCCGGTGACGTGTACTCGTGCAAGTGTTGTGTTGCCGTGATTGTCAATCCCTGCGCCGATATCTTCGAGCCCGCCGGTGAGGGTGATATCGCTGATTGTGACGATGATATCATGTCTGATTCTCATGACACGTGACTGGTTGTCGGCGTCGATGGTGAGTAGATCGCTACCGAGTCCCTGGATATCGACGTTCGAGTCGATGACGAGCTGTCCCATCGCCGGGTCCAGCGTGATGGTACCACCTGCGAGACCGATGTCGAATGTAATCGTATCATCACCCGGGCTGTCGAAAGCGAGAGCGAGTGCTTCTCTCAGGCTCAGGTCGCCGAAAGTCCGATCGCCGTCGTATTCATCGACGAGTGTGGAAACGATGATCCCGCCGGGCAGGGCATAGACTTCATTGGCGTGTGACGATTCCAGTTCAGAGGTATCCACAGCGGTAACGACGTAATAATAAGCGGTACCTGTGACAACGGTGTTGTCGATATATTCGCTGTCGGCAAGCCCGGATGCGATCAGCGTGTAAGGTCCGCCGGTGCTCGTCGAGCGGTAGACGTTATAGCTGTCCAGATCCGGTTCGGTATTATCCAGCCAGTCCAATGAGACGCTGTCGATATCAGCGTCGGCGGTCAATGCCTGCGGTGGATTCGGAGGGAATATGTCATCGCACCATTCGAACGCGCCGATATCAACGGTTGCCAGTCCGTTGGTGTCATAATCGAAGAACCGCGTGTATCCCTCGCCTCGCTGGTCGGTTGTCAGCCCGGCGTCATTTGCGCGGTCGTTACTGCCTGCTTCGAGTGCGGGGCTGCCTGTCAGCAGTGCATGTGTCATGGTCGAGCCGCCGTTATCAGCGAGCGTCCCGAGCACGGGATCGATCGGCGAAGCGGCGGAACCTACGCTATTTCCATTGACGCCGTGGGTGATACCACTGCCGTCGTCACCCATACCGACAAGGTTGTAAGAACTGCCGGTATTGAAATTACCGACCAGGTCATTCGGTATCAGGCTGGTTGTGCTGTAGTTACCGGCGATAATGCAGTTATGGAAAGTCCCGTTCCATACACCGCCGCCGGGCTCATCGCCGTTATCATCGAAGTCGGCGATGTTATTGGTGATGGTCGAGTTGGTCACGGTCGCTGTGCCCCAGGCGCAGATGCCGCCTGCGCTTCCGGCCGAGGTATTGCCGGAGACAGTCGTGTTATCGATAGTGATGGTACCATCATTGAATATCCCGCCGCCGTAGTATTGCCTTGCTTCGTTATCGTAGACCGCGCAGTTGATGACATCCATTACACCTGTATTCCAGATTCCCCCACCAGACCAGAAGCACCAATTATCATGGATAGCGCACGCTTCAACGGTGGTCGTACCGGCATTTCTGATCCCTCCGCCGTCGGTCCTGTTGCCGCCGCCTGCGATACTCAACCCGCTGATGGTAGACGTTACGCCCACGTCGACATTGAACACCCGGTGGCTGCCGTCGGCCTGTATTTCGAGCAGGTCAGCGCCGGGTCCGTCAATGTGAACGTCACTGTTGACGAGCAGTTCACCGAGTGCGGGATTCAGTGCAATAATCTGGTTATGGAGTGCGGCGTCGAACCGGATGGTATCGGCGCCGGTGCGATTCATGGCGATAACGATCGCTTCTCGCAGACTCAGATCGCCGTAGGTATGATCGCCGTCGTTTTCATCGACGATTGTTGAAACGATGATATCATCAGGAGTCTGCTGCTGTTGATATTCATACGCGCCGATATCGACCACGCCGGTCATATCGCCGTCGTAATCGAAGAATCGCTCCATTCCACGCTGATCAGTAACCAGGCCGGCGTCGGCCGCCCGGGTGTTATCGCCTGCCTCCAGAGCGGGGCTGCCTGTCAGCAGTGCGTGGGTATCGGTCGGCCCGCCGTTATCTGCAAGCACGTCGATCATCGGATCGAGTGGTGAAGCCTGCGTGCCGTACAGCGTGCCGGTACCGGCCAGTCCGCTCGATCCGGTAACGGCGCCGATCAGGTTATAACTGCTGCCGGGATCGAACGAGCCGTCGACGTCATTGTTGACGGGCGAACTGGTGCCCATGAAATTCAAGGCGATGATACTGTTGTGGATGGTCCCGCCGCCTGCGATGCCGCCGCCGCTGCCGGTTGCATTATCGTCGCTGTCGCTGCGGTTATCGGTTACCGTGGCGTTGGTGACAATCAGGGAACCGTCATTATGAATTCCGCCGCCGCTCAGCCGTGCGATGTTACCGCTGATCGTAGCGTTCAAGACATGGAGTTCACCGCTGCCGGCGTTGCAGATACCGCCGCCGTCTGACTCGGAGGTATTCCCGGAGACCGTCACGGCATCGAGCGTGAGTATGCCTTCGTTATAGATACCGCCGCCGTCGTTTGTGCTGTATCCGCCGGTAATTGTCAGGCCTGTGATAGCGGCGGTGTTACCTGCGTTCAGATGAAAGACCCGGCTGTTGCCTGCTGCGTCGATTGTCAGGTGTTCGGCCGTCAGGCCGATGATGGCAACGTCGCTGTCGATCACCAGTTCGCCCAGGCCGGGATCGAGTGTTATGGTAGCGTCAGCGAGAGTGTGATAGAAGCGAATCACATCATCGCCGGGCAGTGAGGCTGCCATGGCCAGCGCTTCACGCAGGCTCAGATCGCCGAAGCTGTAATCACCGTCGTTTTCATCCACGTTGGTGGTGACGTCGATAGCGTTCGGGCCGCCCATCTGGTTGGGCTTGAGAGTGGGATCGCCCTGCATGGTCATACCGTCGTACCAGTCGTCACCGGCCTTGATATGCATGTATTCCTGGAATGCCTGTCCGACACTGAGGTCGGCGCCGTTCATGAACTGATCGTAATACGGTTCGGTATGGATCATACCGCCAGACTTGGCACTGCCCAGTGCATTGAGGCAGTAGTCGCCGCCATGCACGAATGCGCCGATCATACTGTCAGTTGCGGCGAAGTTGCCCCAGACGCAACTGAAAGCATTGACGAACCCGATACGCGGATTGGCTTCGACGACCTCGGATGAATGAATGCGATCGGCGCCTACGACCGTCCGTCTCGGACCGCTGTGACAGGCCTGGAACAGGTACTCGTAGTCATGTGAAATCACGTCGAGATAAGCGTCGTTCGAGGAATCCGCGGTATCGACGACACGGACGGTCGGATACAGGTCTTCCAGTACGAATTCGTAGTACCCGTAGCCGCGGTTATAGACCGCCCCGCCGCCGCCGAAGGTCAGTTCTCCTGTGCGATAGTCGTGGACCTTATCGAAGTAGTCATTGATCAGTGCGACTTCATCCTGTCCGGTGATGCCGTATACCGATTCCGGACTGATCCTCGATATATAGATTTCGGCCCCGATATCGCCGTTGCCGTCGATATGTTCGTCAAGGCCATCGGGATGGAAGCTATAAGTACCGTCCAGGTCCATGAAGTACAGATCGTGTGCAAAGGTATGGGAGTAGCCGGTGCCGCCGGTTGTGAATTCGACGTAAGGCAGATCGCCGACGAACACGGCCCCTTCAATGCCATTGCCGCTGTCCCACCTGTTGTACAGGTGCGTTCGCAGTTCGGCGGCGTTGCCGGTGAATTCCTGAATCGTGACGGTATAGCCTTCTGCGGCCAGGTCGGCAATGTAGGTATCGAGTGAAGACTGTATTTTCGATTGCAGGCCGGGTTCGATGATGATATCGAACTTACCTGACCAGGGCGCCGTTGGTTGAACCACCGGTTCGGGTTCGTTATAAGCGGCCGAGGTTGCAATCGGCCGGTCAATAAAGTCGATATGAGTCAGGCTGCTTTCGAGCATGGATGATGCGCTCAGCAGCACTCTCGGTTCGAGCGTTTCCATCATGCCCGATCGATGTTCCCGGCCTGATGCGACCAGACGGCCGGCTGACGTGGAACGGATGGCCCGGCGAACACGATTGCATAGATGACGGATAAACAGCGAATGGCTGTGGTACGTGGATAACATGGCTGAACCCTTCCTCTCTTCCAATACGGAAATAGATAACATCGCTTATGACAATGGAGCCCGGATAATAAATGATTCCGTCAGCTCCCCTTCCTCGCTTTCCGGTCGGTACGCAATCGGCCCCGTAACTGAATATGACATACATTATCGCAATGCGATCTGCGGATGTCAAAACAAATAACCTGCCATTGTGTTAATATCTAGTGAACCCAAATGCTTTTACGTAGTTATTTTGCACATCGTCTAAGGGTAATTCCTTAACTCTGCTGATATTTATCGCCGATTGCCAGTCTTGCCAGCCGGTCGACAAGCTGGGGCATTTCGATACCTGCCTGGCGTGCTGCCATGGGAAGCAGTGAATGCGAGGTGAAGCCGGGGATCGTATTGATTTCGAGAATCCACGGCTGGTTCGCCTGGTCAACGATAAAATCCACCCGGCAGAGATGTCGGACCCCGAGTGTGCTGTGCGCGTCCATCGCAAGTTGTTTCACGAGTTGAATGACATTGTCCGGCAGGTCGATATCGAACAGATATCGGGTATCATCGCGTTCGTATTTGGCGTCGTAATCATAATAGTCGGTAGCAGGGATGATCTGTATGGGCGGCAGGGCGGAATATCCGCCGCGTTGTGTCAGATCGCCGATCACACCGACGGTCAACTCCTTACCGTGGATATATTGTTCGATGATCAGTTTCGGATGCTCGTTACGCATCTGGTGCCGGGCGTGAAGGACTTCGTCTTCCGTCCTGCAGACGACTAGGCTGATACTCGATCCTTCATCGATGGCCTTGACGACAACGGGCAGCGTCATGGTATGCGCCTGTCCGATGCTGACCAGTTGGAACGGTGGTGTCGGCAGTCCGCGAGAGAGGAGTGCCAGTTTCGTCCGGTGTTTATCCATGCACAACTCGGCGGCCGGGCCGCTGCATCCGACGTAGGGATCGCCCCGGTCATCGAGAATATGCTGTAGTCCGCCGCCTTCTCCCCACTTGCCGTGCAGGACCGGGAAGATGACATCGCCTTCCCAAGATTCGAATTCATTGAGTGCCGACAGGTCATTCGGCTTGATATCGCGTTCCCTCACCTCGTGCCCGGCGTCGCGTAGTGCCTGTGCGACCTGGCAGCCCGAAGCGAGAGATACCGGCCGCTCCCGATCCGGTCCGCCGGCGAGCACGAGTACTTTCAATATCTGTTTACGGTATGGCATGCGGAGCGGTACCTTGATTGAATAAACAGCGTGTTACTGTTCAGGTCGACGTGTCATTATAGTGTCGGGCTCCCGTGGTGTGTGCGGCTGGACACGCTCATGTTGATAATTCCGGGCAATGTTGATATTTAAGCGTCCTTATGAAAGGAACCGAACGTCTGGCTTTCGTATTGGTGATCATTTCCACGGCGGTGATACTTTATGCCAAGCTGGCGGGTCCGAGCGATCTGTACCACAAGCACCAGCCTCGGACGGCGTCGTATACGATTGACATGGTGACGAATGGTCGTTGGATATTGCCGATGGACATGCTGGGTGAATACGCGACCAAGCCGCCGCTGGTCAACTGGCTGGGCGTACCGCTGGCATCAGCGGGAATTTACAGCGACTGGGCGTTTAAACTGCCCTCGGTTGTTGCGGGGCTGCTGACGATGCTGTTGATCGCGGTCATGGCGAGCGTCATTGCTGGCCGGTGGCTGGGCCTGCTGGCTCCGTCGTTATGGCTGGTCTGTCCGCGTGACTTCAGTCTGATCACGCAACTGCGTCCGGATATGTTGCTTGTGATGTGTCTCACTGCGGCGTGGGTTTCGGGCAGTCTTCTGTTGTTGCATTCGCGAACCGGTGGTGAGCTGCCGTATCGGCGTGTGTATCAGTGGCTGCTGTGGCTGGGAGTCGCCGGTGCCATCATGACCAAAGGTCCGCCGGCGCTGCTTGCACTGATTTACATTATCATCGGCTCGCGAGTGATTGCCGGCCGGTGGGGTGCGATCCATCACACGGGGATCAGTTGGGGGCTGCCGCTGGCGATCGGCCTGGTTCTGCTCTGGGCGGTACCGGCCTACCTGGCCAACCCTCAGCATTTCCATGATACGTTTATCGGAAATGAGATAGTCAATCGTGTCGCCGGTTCGCAGGTGATGGCGGGTGACCAGGCAGAAGCACCCGGTCTGAATATGTTTATGAGGTTATTTGTCGATCTGTGGCGTATGCCGAAATATTTTCTGGTCGGTTTTCTGCCGTGGTCGTTTTTTGTAATCATGTCGATCTGGCACGGCCTGCCGCGAAGGTTCGGTGGCCAGGATGCAGGGTTTTTCCGATACGATCAGCCGCTGGCGCCTGCGTATCTCTGGGTGGTCATCTGCATTGTATTTTTCAGTCTTTCGGTTGGTAAGATCGGTCATTACATTTCGCCGGCGTTTCCCGCGGCGGCGTGTATCGCTGGGTACTGGCTGTTCGTGCAATCGCCGGTGTGGTTGAGAAAATATCCCATCGCCGTATTCGCAATAGTTTTCGTTACAGCGATCGGTATGGGTGTGAATCATCGTCTTACCAGTCACGCCGCGAAGTCGCAACTCGGCGAAAATGAAAGGGAATTTGTCGAACAGGTTCGTATGATTACCGGCGGCGAGCATCTGGTCTTTCGCCGGACGGGTTATAATGCGGTTCAGCCGCGGCTGGGTTATAACCAGCCACAGGGTGATCCTGCGGCGGACGAGTCGGCTGCATCGAACTGGCTGATCCAGCCCATTGACCTCGAGCCCTGGCGAGAGCCGCTGGCGGTATCGGAAGTAATTATTTCAGTCCACGGCGACGAGTTGAACGGCAGGCTCGGGTTGTACCGCAATTGATAATCAGAAGTGAATTCTTTTCGGTTAAATACACAAGTATATATGGCCACGGATATCGCAGCGCGGCTGCCGACCGCAACCTATGTGGATGGTGTGGTATTCTGCATGCGTAGTCGGCGAAATACAGTCACGTGCGACTTCGCTGCATGCGCACCGTGTGCGGCATAGTACAAGGTTGTAAGATGGTCCGGGATGCGGGCTTTTGTTTATGCCAGTTCCACGATTCGGTTTCGTTTCGAGCCTTTTGGCAGGTGTGTTTTTATTTGGCCTTTTTTCTTCAGTGAGTTGAGAGTCTGGTTGAGTGATTCCTTTCGGTAGCCCAATTCTTCGACCACGTTGGACAGGTCGCTGACACGTATCTGCCGGTTCTCGTGTGCGACTTCTTTGAGGTGATCGACGATGATAGCCGCCAGTTTGCCTCTTTCGCCTCTGTTTCGTCCGGGTGTGCTCGTGGTGGCGGTTTTATTTTTACTTTCGAGTGTCAGGGGCACGTTCATCGGCCGGACGACGTGCAGGATTCCCAGCGCGATTTTTTCGAGTACGGGTCCCTGAATCTGTTTTCGTGCTTCGCGAAGGGAATTCAGGGCTTCTTCCAGCGGCCGCTTGGCTGCGTCGGGTAGCTCTGACCCGAGTTGTTTGTTGAGGGCGTTGATCTGTTCGTCCAGCCGCTTGACTTCGTCATTATGTTCGACAAATCGCTGGATCAGTTGTTCCAGCGGCTGCCTGGCTGCATTGGCAACGATATCAGCGGTAACAGTAGTTTTCGTATTGGTCTGTTGCATGTTATGTCCTCTGGTGGAGAGGAAACATCATAGCATAAGACAAAAAGTTTTGCATCCTGTCTCCAGTGCCAAGTCGCGG
>CAYRND010000037.1:0-28216 GCA_964425365.1 uncultured Phycisphaeraceae bacterium | reverse complement strand
CCCGTAGCTCACGACTTTGAACCTACCGGCTTCCAGCCGGTAGTGGTTCAGTTTTACCACGTGCGACAATGCGGGTCTGAAGTTGTGAATAAATTGAATAGATTGTCCGCGGGGTAGTATTCGCGCAACTGCATAAATGGCGGCAAATTATGCGTTCACAGGTTTTTCGTGCTTTGGATCGATGAAATGTTAAACAGGTATTAATGCGTCAAATCCGCCAAGTGTTTCGTGCTTCTGCGACACACTGTCCGGCAAAAAATACGGCTGCCGAGCGTCGTCATGTGTTGCGTTGGATACGGCAAGGTCGTTGGTTGCAACCCATGTAGACGGGATTGGGCGGGCTGATGCAGAATTCAGGTTTCAGATAGTTCAGAATGCGGCATTCTTCTCTTACTGAGATGCTGATGTTCGGAAAAGGTATCGTGGCGTTACCTGTTACAAAACAGGTTTCTTGTGGTAATCAGCTGGTTCTTCCCTGCCGGGGCACGTTCCGACCCGGATACATCTTCGGATCGGAAGCATGCCCCATTGATTCGGCCTGTCAGCCTTCCGCAAGGAGATTACATTTCAGTCTGGTCATCGAGCCAATCATTGATGCCGTATCCATGCAGGTTGCGGCCTCGGCGAGGGCTGGATTGTCCAGCAGGATCGGACCTTTCGAGGTCAACGGTTTCGTCGTTTTCCGGGAATGTCAGTAGTGGATGGCCGGGACAGGTGGCGACGGTAACGGTGCAATTGTGCCTGTCGTCATTATGAATCTGTTGATTGAGAATCATGCACCATTCTGAAACCGTCGCCACTGTCAAGTCCGGCCTGGTGAGCATCTGCGTTCGTTCATATAAATACGCATTCTGCAAAAATCCGGGGTTCATTTCTTCCGGTTCCGGAAACGCCGGTTTGCGAGATCGGCCAAGCGTCATGAGCATTGGTACGCGCCGTAGTAAACGGCAATTATCGAGTATGAGTCGAATGATCGTGAACTGGATTCCCGGATGTTGTCGATCATGGCGCGCATGGATAGACATATCAGACCCCTTCCCTGAACATTTTTGGTACTCTAAATAGACAAACTCATACCATTCCCCGGATGGTTATTTATCAGGTCACCTGTTTGTGTATGCCGGCACGGTAAAAGACCCTGTTGATTCCAGGGTGTCAGCCGGTCAACGCATTCGGTGTCTACCTGTCATAGAGGGTTTCTCATCAAGAGCAGTGTTTTCGCCGTCGGCTGTGACTGCTCCAGGCAGTGAAACATGATCTGATGATCCGTTTCCCTGCATCAGGCTGGTTTCCCGCTTGCTGCGGGAAAGTGCTTTCTACTCTCAACTATTGCATTTTAACATGACGTGTTTCCAGGCCAAAAACATTTTCGGCAATAGAGAGAAATATTTTTCAGAATCCTGCGAGGCGAAGAAAAAGCAATTATGCATCAGTTTTCGATATATCATGAGCAGGTATTCAGGGTATATGCAGCACAGCGGCGGCGTCGCCGCGATACGATGAAAGGAGCTCGTTATGGAAGTCGATCGAAATCCCCTCTTGCAAACCGATCCAGGCTCATCGAGCCGTTGGATGGCAACGAGTTGAACGATTGTCAGACAAAAAAGCCGGATCGGGGACTTTACATGCCTTGGCCGGCGATGTATACTTGTGACAGACAGAGTCGCCAGGCGCCGGGTCTGTTATCAAGAAGTATCGAACGGATTCAGGCGCGGCGACTATGAGAAAGCATGTACGGACCGGCACCGTTGCCGTCTGATTATAGAAGCTTACTGTTTATTGGCGTATACCGGACCGGCGGGTCGTAACTTGGGAATCAGGAGAATCAGGTAATGGATTTCTCAAATGATCTCATACGTGGCAGTGTTGTACCTATCATACTTTCACTGCTCAGTGAACGTACGATGTACGGCTATGAAATTGTGAAGGTGGTCAATGAACGTACCGGGGGACGGTTTGAGTGGAAAGAGGGTACTCTGTATCCTACGCTACACCGGCTTGAAGCGGAAAAAATGATCAAGGCACGGTGGCAGCCCTCGGATTCCGGCAAGCAGCGGAAATATTATTCGCTCACTCGCAAGGGCGAATCGGAGCGTGTCAGGCGATACGAAGAATGGCGGCAGTTCACCGGTGCCATGGAGGCGTTACTGTTAAGGACCTGAAGCCAATGGCAGGGATTGATGACCTTCTCGGTCGGGTGACACACCGGTTGGGTCAGGATACGGAACTGCGTCTCGACGTCACACGTGAACTCAAGTCACATCTCGAAGAGTCCATTGCTCAAGCGGTTGAAAACGGAACGGCCGGCGAAGCGGCACAGGCGAAAGCGGTCTCGGAACTCGGTGATGAAGAAGAGCTTGCCGATATGCTCTGGCAGGCCAACCGGGGACGTATGAAGCGACGTGCCCTCGTCAGGTGGTTTTACCGCGTTCTGATCATCCCTGCCGCGTTTATACTGGGTGTATTATTTCTGCCCGCGCAGCCGGACAGAACCTTCCAGATCATGAAACTCGCCTTCAACAGGACCGGCGTGCCCTGGATCAGTGATATTTCGGCTTTGATTGCAGGAACCGCCACGCCGCTTTCTGAACCGCTCCTGCCTGGGCAACCCTATTCCGTCGCCGCCGGGGACGAGTCCGTCAGACAGGCCGGCAACGTACGCGAAATTCTCAACTTCCGCACGGGTTCCTATTTTGCATTGCAACATGCGAAGCAACTGCTCGAACGGCATGAGGATGCTTCGACTTATCCTGTTGTTTTTGCGAATTACATCATTCATCTTATGAATACCACGCCGGTTCGCGATCATTTCAACCGCTACATCGAAAACCGCGAGGTCAATATCGCATTGGTTGCTGATCTCGATCAGGGCGAGCAGATCGAACCTGACAATGCACTGTACGATTTTCTCAAGACTTATGTATTTCAGAACGCCTCGAGCGAGTATATGCCGTCTGAAACAGGAAAGGGCGGCGAATTCATGATCGTGCGTCCGGATATTTTCCATGCCGCACTCGATGAATTATCCACAGGTCTGTTAAAACCGTATTACACTCATCACGGGATCGATATGTACCGGTTGGAGATGGCGTCGCATTCCCCGCCACAATCTCTGGACGATTACATTTCTCGCCAGATGCGTGCGACCGATGCCGTTCTGCCTTGTCTGGACTACATGACGGAGCTGGGAATCCAGTTATGCGGTTATGCCCGTCATCTCGGCCGGACCGGCCATACGGAAACAGCCCTGCGGCTTTCACGTGAAGTCGAGTTGCTTGGTTTGAAGCTCGGGATCGGTCGCGATAAAAGCGCCGTGGAACTGCTGGTGGCTGATGCCGTTCGACGTCGGGCGGTCCTTACCCGAGCCGAGTTGTACGGCGAAAACAGCGTTTCTGCACAGGAAGGCTATTACCGTGCGAAGCATATGCGTCTCGAGCAGAACTACCGGCAATTGCTTGCCGATGCCACCGGAGTGAACCGCCTCCAGCGAGGTGGTCTGTTCATCCGTGCCTGTGCTCCGACGCTTATCATCGGGATCAGCGACCTGAGTCCTTATCGCGTCGGTGAATATCTGCTCATGGATCAGGCGGCGGCATCTTATTTTGTGCTTGTACTATTGTTGCTGCTCGCATGGTCGATCATAAGGACCGCCGCGGCCATCGCCGCCAGACGACGTGATGCGCGTGACCCGTACAGTGTCGCCGTCGGTTGGCGACGTCTGATTCGGGTCGGTTTCTTCGCCATCGTATTACCCATGACGATTTACGGCCTTTACGCCTGGTCACCGCTTGGGTCAAGAGATTACGGCCTGAATATGACCTATGAGCGACTGATACTCGAGTATGTGTTTGTTACGGCGGTTGTCCTTACACTGATGCGTATTCTCTGGTTTCACGCGGTTCGCCGGCGTGCTGTTGAACTAGGTATTCCCGCACCCGAGCCTATGCCGCTGACACGACGACGATGGCTTGTCATCGCCTGCCTTCTCCTGGCCGCTGCTGTTATCAGCTACCTGTTTCTCTGGCATATCGCCATTCTGCAGACCGGTGAGGATATCGGCTCGCCCCAGCCGGTTGAAGGTTACGGCTTTGTATTGGCATTGGCCGCCGGTCTGTTATGGCTTGTCTGGTACATTCTAGATGCCGTCCATCTCTGGAAGTTCCGGAAATCCGGCGAGTGGGATCGTGGTGTGATCTGGCGAGGGCTCGTTGCCGTATTGACCACGGTGATCATTACCATTGTATATATTGTCTTTTTCGAGTACGAGAGGCCTTACCTGCTTATGGATGTCGTCATTGTCGGTTCGGTAGGGATCGGCCTGTGGGCGGGATATGAAGTCTTATGCGGCTGGTATCGCGGCATGGGTGACGGCTGGCGGTTCTATATCATGCAGACGCGAAGCTCAATCGGGGTAACTGCAGTCGCCGTCATTATTTTTACGCTCGTTCTGGGTTTCGGTTCCCGGTATGCGGAATACGCCATGATCAGCCGTGCGAGCTCGGTGATCAGTCAGAAAGTGGAGCTTTCGCATCCTTTTCAGCTACTACAGGCCGATATCGAGCGCGAACACAACCAACTGCTCGGTGAAATCCGTGGCGTGCAATAGCACCGTGTGGCGGATACACTTTCCAGTCTTATGGTAGCGATCCTGACATCGCTGTTGCAGATTGCCTGGTACATAGTATTGCCGCTGATCCTGCTGATATCAGCCGGGTATCTATTGCAGCGGCGGCTTGGCCTGGATGTCAATACCCTCATTCGACTGAACTTCTATGTCGTTGTGCCGGGCATGGTTTACTATTCCGTTGTCGATGCCAGGTTGCCCTTTCATGATATGGCCGTGGTGGTCGGCTTCACGCTGCTGGTCATGTTCGGCTGGTTCGTAGTCGCTTTAATTACGGCCATGCTTCGAGGTATCAGGGGCAACCGCAGACGGGTGTTGGTTATGACCAGTATCTTTACCAACTCGGGTAACTACGGCCTGCCGCTTCAGCAGTTGACATTCCGACAGCAGGGGTTTGAAAGTGCGGCCATGTCGCTTCAGGTATTCGTCATCATTATTCATAGTCTGCTGAATTTTACACTGGGCGTATTGCTTGCGTCCGGAAAGGTCGAGAAAGGCCAGTTGCGAAAACATCTTGGCCATATCACACGATTTCCGCCGATTTACGCCACCCTGGCTGCAATATCCACTCTGCTGATTCTGCATCTGTATGGCGATCAGCTTTCGCCGGTTGCAGGTTATGTCACGCCATTCTGGCAGGCGATGCAATTTGCAAAGGAAGGCTACATTGTGGTCGCCCTGGTGACGCTTGGCGCTCAGATGGCGAGTCTCAAACCCCACGCCGCTCGGTACCCGGTAGCGATCTCGGTTCTGTTGAGGCTTATCGCCGGCCCGTCGGTCGGACTTGGTCTGATCCTGCTCATGGGGCTTGACGGCCTGATGGGGCAGGTTCTGCTGATCAGCACCGCGACACCGGTCGCGATCAACACCATGTTGCTCTGTCTCGAATTCGACAATCACCCCGACTACGCCGCCCGTGTGGTTTTCTACTCGACCCTCTATTCTCCCATTACCGTTTCACTTGTCATTCTTCTGGCCAGGAGCGGGGTTCTGTAACGTAACTATTGCACATTGCAGGCAGACGTGGAGATTAGAGGCAATAAAGCAATGAAGTAAATGAAGCGGTGGGGGTTGGTGGGTGTGGGTCGGTGGGTGGGGGTTGCCAGACGGGGTGGTTAGTTGGTGATGGTGATCTGTCCTGTAGAGGGGTGGATGGTGAGGGTGATGGTCTGGTTCTGGCAGGCGAGGGTGATGGTGGCGGGTGTGGTCTGGTCGAGTTCGCCGTAAGGTCCGAATTCGAGGATGTTATCGCCGTCGAAATCGAAGTTGCTGATGGTGATATTGGTGAGGTGGTCGGCGCGGCCCCGGCCGAAAACGGTTTCATAAAGTGCGGATGGATTGAGCGGGTAATCAATGGGCGTGTCCGGCTCGGAGTTGATGGCAATGTAATAACGGTTATTGTCTGGATCGAGCACGACGATCCGATGATTGGCGCCACCGGTTATTTTATCTTCATGTGTAACGGAGGCGATTTGCGCGTACGCCAGGTCGGAGGCGAGCATCTGGGCGGCGGCGCGGAGTTTGGTCATGTTGTTTCCGCTGTACATGCTCACGACGATGGTGCTCGAAATCGCCAGAACCACGAGTGTGATCATGATTTCGATAAAGGTGAAGCCGCGATGGTTTTGAAAGTTGCTTGCTCCCATGTCGGTCAATATTCATATCGGCCGCTTATCGGGGGGTGTTTTATCATTATGGCCTGAAAAGTTTGACAAAACAGTCCGATAATGACGTTAAAGTGGAGAATTTCGGTATAGTTTCATTTGGCTTTCTGCCGATTGTATTGGTGACTGTAGTAAGTTGGGCAATGGGCAATAACCAACGGAGAGAGGGAACGTTAACGGATGAAACCAGGTTACAGAGTTCGGTTGGATCGCTGTGATGCGTATACCCTGATTGAGGTATTAATCGCCGTAGCGGTGCTGTCCTTTTCGGTCGCTGCGATCACGCAGGCGATCGTGGCCGGTCAGATGCAGACCTACGAGGCGCTCAAGCAGACACGAGGTCTGGCGCTGATGGAGCAGCTCGAAGGTCAGGTCTTGTCGACGGATTACGACGAGGTGGTGACCTTCGACGGTTATTGTGACGGTCAGGGCAGCGATGAACAGATTGTTAACGACGAGGGTGAGTATTTCCCCGCGGCATTCCAGTCCTATACCCGCAGTGTGGACGTGCTGGCCACATCTGTGCAAACGAATTTTGCGGGCGAGCAAAGCGGCCTGATGGTCCGTTTAACCGTGAAGGAGGGTAGTGGCGGTCGCACATGGGAGGTGGTCCGCTTCATTCCGGAACCGGCGCTATGAAGTTAAGGAGCCTGTTTTTCAGACGTCGCAACCTCAGGGTGCGACGCGGTATCTCTTTCGTCGAACTGATCATTGCCATGGCGGCAACGGGGATGATCGGCCTGGCGATTGCGTCGATGCTCTTCGCCGTGACGGAGGGAACGTCGTCTCGCAATGACATGCGAAATGTGATTGTTCAGACGAAGATCATCAATTCCCGGTTCGGCGCTGCGATCCGCGGCGCGAAGATGGTGCTGGACGCCGATACGGATTTCATCGTGCTATGGACGCTTGACGAGGATAAAGACGGCCTGCCCGGCCTGCTGGAGATGCAGCGGATCGAATACGACGCACAGACCCGGCGGCTTGTCAGCTACATGATCGAAGACGAGCCGGTGGATGACGCCGATGCATCGGTGATGTATACCGGTACGTGGTTTACACCGAACGTTGTGGGGCGGGTGAACGATACGTTGCACGAAACCGATCGCGAAGATACGGAAGTCCGGCTTACGTTTACGGGCACCGCGATCGAGTTGATCGGCGAGACGCACATGTGGGGCGGCGAGGCCGAGATTTATATTGACGGTCTGCTCGAGGATACGGTGAGTTTTTATACATCGGAATCGCAGCAGCTTCAACAGGTGCTGTTCCGACGTGACAATCTGCCGTCCGGTGAACACACACTTCGGATGGTCCATTCAAAGGAGTCGTGGATCTACGTGGATGCGTTCCGCGTGTTTCATAATAATACTTCCTATACGCTGGACGAGGATTTCGGATTACTGACCGAGCAGTTGAAGTCGACGCATTTCGCGGACGTGCTGTGGGCCGAGGGTGTTCTGGATTGCCGGATCGCCCTTGACACGGCGATGCCGCAGAGTGCGAAGAAGGTGAGTTATTCACTGTCGCTCGAGGCGGGTAAATTGACGGAGGAGATATTCAACACTGTTCGCATGCGTAACCGTTCGTAACGGCGCGGTGCGAAACAGGGGGCTGACCTGAATGACTGAACGGGGTAAGCATCATGGTATACGCAACCGGGGAGTGGCGGTGCTGCTCGTGCTGATAGCACTCGCGATGGCAACCATTCTGTCGATGTCGTTCCTGAACAGCCAGGGCACATCGCTCGGGATAGCGAAGAATATCGAGGACGAGGCGCTGGCGAGGGGGCTGGCGGAGTCGACGCTGGATATGGCGATTGAATATATCCGCGGCAATTCATCCGGCTGGCGTAGTGAGCAGAGCAGTGGTGTATACGCGTCGGGCCCGACGTTCGGTACGCGAGGTCGGACGACGATCTGTTTCCGTGACTCTGACGACGATCTGCAGGACGACGAATTCGATTCCGTCGAATTGGTAGCGACGGGTCTTGTCGGGCTGGTGCGTCACACTTCACGGGCGATCGTCGAGGTGGCGCCGGGACAGGTGGGTACAGTGCTGCTCGTGGTGCCTGAGGCAGTGAGTGAAGATGAGCTTCGGAATTTCCATTACATGGACTGGTTGCGGAAGGTCTATCTCGAAAGCTGGGATTTTACCGTGATCCTGGTGGACGACAGTGAATCGCAGGCCGAGCTTGACGCACTGGTCGATCAGGCCGATTGCGCGTACGTCGCCGGTACGGTAGACCCGGCCCAGCTTGGTATGAAGCTGGCGGATGCTTCGATCGGGGTGGTGTGTGAGCACGGTGAATTGGCGGCTGAATTCGGTTTTTCATCCAGTTACGGCGCCTATGCGGGTGATGCGGTCCAGGTGGTGGATACAAGCCATTATATTACCGAGCCGCTGGATGCCGAACGGTACACGTTGCTCGAGTCGGACGATGCCCTGCATACGGTTTCGGGAACGATTTCCGCTGATCTGCATGTGCTGGCGGAGCATCCGGGCGATGGTCGGCCGATGCTGGCGGTGCTCGATGCCGGCGCCGCGACGCATACGGGTAGCCGTGTGCCGGGCCGGCGTGTGTTCATGCCGTGGAATGACGACGGTGTGATGTTCGAGATGGCCAGGCTCAACGCGACCGCGCAGCTGTTGATGCGTCGTGCGGCGATCTGGGCGTCGAAGCCGGTTCTGCCCGGTGATAATCCTTCCGGCCGGCTGATCAGTTCATGGTCGTTCGAGGAAAGCTCGGGCGCCATGGCGAACGATGATGTCTCGGGTCATCACGGTGCGTACAAACTCGGATGTATCCTCGGCCAGTCGGGGCGGTTCGGTAACGCCGTGCGATACAACGGGTCGAACAGCTATGTGCTGGTGGGCCACCATGTTGATTTTCTGCTGGACCAGGGCAGTCTATCGTTCTGGTTCAACTCGGCCGATCCCGGCCGGGATCAGGCGTTTATTTCAAAAGACTCGGGTATGCTTGACACCGGCGGTCATCTGGATATCCGCATCGATAACCCGCCGTATCTTCAGGTACGTCTGCAGAGCACGACGGTCGATGATTACTACGTCAACGCACCCATGACAATCATGGCGGATACGTGGTACCACGTGGTCTTCACGTTTGGCCCGGAAGGCATGCAACTGTTTATAAATGGTTCGCTGGTCGATACGAACGCGTATACCGGTGGTATGTCCGGCCCATCGTCGGGTGGTGAGGACGGCAACCTCGAACCGATGGTCTTCGGGGCATCCACCTACCTGAGTAACGATTTCGTTGAATCGCCCCTGTACCGCCATGCATTCGGCCTGATCGACGAGGTGCAGATATATGATTACCAACTCACTGCGGCGGAGGTCAGTGCTCTTTACCGGCCGGCGCGCGAGCTGATGTATCTGGTGACATACCTGGCGGATTAAAGGACGGGCCGATTGCGAGTTACACTGCCGGCTACCCATTTCTTCTACCAACAAGAGGAATGTTGCGGACGAATTGCCCCGAAACTCAGATAGTTCGTTCGAATGTCACGATTGACTTCTCTCCATCGGGGTCGGGCTCGGTATTCAGGCTGGTCATCGAAAATCGATTCCCGATACCCGACCCCAACATCGATCCTGACCCCGATACAGAATCCCATCACCCATCCCATCATTAAGCCGCAAGTTTCAAGCCGTGCCGACATCTGTCGCACAGCCATCCGGCAGATACGGTGGGTTCCAGGTTTTTTCTGTCAACACGGCGAGTGTCGGGTGGTTTCTGAAATACCCGATGATCTTCTCAGTCCCGTAACGTCTCAGAAATGTGCCCAGGTCTTCACCCCCGGTTCCCTCACGTTGCCAGAGGTCGAACAGTGACGCAGTCACCTCCGCCACTTGATTGCGTGGGACCTGCCTGAAATAAAGCCTGCCGCAGTGCACGAGGGCGGTGCCCTGATGGCGGCCGTCTTCTGAACCACCGAGTTTGAGCATGTACAAATCCGGTCCCTGACCGATCCAGCCGATACTCTTCGTGCCCGGCCTGAAGCACTGACGCTCACAGCCGGTAATGCCGATCGACTCGGCCACGTCGCCGTAGCCGCGTGACTCGAGATCATCCAGCAACTCAGGCTCGAACTGTTCGGATTCAGTATACGACAGCCGGCATGTCGGCAATCCCACACAGGCGCCCGATTGCATTCGCAACCGGCTGTACGGCCTGCCGTTTCGGCTGCCGTAACGGTAACCGCGAAGGTCCGACTCGAACGCCTCTTTCGCTTCCGCGTCGATATTCGCGAACAGCAAATCCTGGTTCGGCGTGATGAGCAGCTCCGACTCGTACGTTTCTACCAGTTGCTTCACCATCTCGCGTAACGGCAGATCGACCCTGTCGATGATCCGCCCGTTCTCGATGAACAGGCCGTACGACCACTTCCCGTTCGTCGGCTGATACTGCCAGCCGTGGTGCAGCATCCGCGGGCCGGGATCGAACCCGTCGAGCGGCGGCTCAAACGTTACACCCCGTTCGCGGACACGATCCTGGTACCACCCGATTCCCTGTTTGTGCACAACGTACTTCAACCTCGCCCAGTGGCGGTGCTTACGATCGCCCCATTCATTATGGACTTTCACAACCGCATCGAGTCCGGCGAGTAACGCGTCCGGCGAAAACAGCCCCAGCGGCAGCCCCAGCCTCGCAAACGTTGGCTTGCCGTTCTTTTCACCCTGGCCGCCGCCGATATAGACCTGAAACCCGACCACGCCGTCATTTTCAATCACCGGCGACACGCCCACGTCATTCGTACGCAGCTCTACACAATTATCATAAAGCAGCCGGCAGGTTATCGGGTCACGGTGTACCGCCGAGAAGGCGATCTTGAACTTTCGATTCAGCAGACCCGGACCATACTGAAATCTCGTGTCCTCCTCGCGTACCAGGTTGGGATCGATCTCGAATATCCTGATATGCGGCTCGACGGGAAGCTGAAAATATCGTCCCACCCGGCCTGCCATGTCATGTGCATTGTAAATGTCAGAAAACCGCGACAGCGGGCATCCCATGACGTTTCGGGTATTATCGCCGCAGCCGTTGAGTGTAAGAAACCCGGTTTTCGCAACCGTACGTACCAGTTCAACCAGATGCTGTTTCTTGATCCAGTGGAACTGGATATTCTGGCGAGTGGTCAGTCGCAGCGACGGCCCGCCGTCGGGGCTTGCGGTGAACCGAGACGACAGATCATTCAGAACGGACCACTGCCGGCTGTCAAGCGGCCCGCCGCCAGGGATCGTGATCCGGACCATGTACATCCAGTCCTTTTCACGTCCCGTTTTCGCTCGGTTGTATTCAAGGTAAATACCATGCGACTTGGCGATCTGCTCGGTTTCGTCACTGACGTCATCACGCTTCAAATCACGGAATTCACCGTGTAACTCGCCTTGTACACCGTTCGAATTCAACTTGAATCGCTCGATCGCGTTCAATTCACTGACAGGTGTCTTCAACAGTGGTTCAGGCGCTTTCACTTTATCCGCCATAACATCTCCAATCATCCATAGCAGGTATCAGCTTATCGTGAAACTTGCTCAACCCGATTACGATTACAACCCACTCGCATCGCGCGATTTCACTTCTTCAACCGTTTCAGGTACGTGCAACCCGCATTCCTGTTTCATGCCATTGAACCGCCCGACACGCTCATGTTCATCGTCCCGCACCGGGCGGGACAGGTGCACATCACCGATCGACCGATACCCCTTCTCGACCAGCGGATGCAGGGGCAGGTCATGCCTATCGATATAGTCTTGCACCTGCCTGCTCGACCAGTTCAGAACAGGATGAATCTTTACAATCCCGTTCTGATGTTCAACCGGGCGCAGCCGCTTCCGATAATCCGTCTGGGAACGTCGCAGCCCGGCCAGCCAGGCGGTCGCGCCGAGCTCATGCAACGCACGCTGCATGGGTTCGATCTTCATGACCCGGTGATAAGTATCCAGCCCGACTTCTCCCTGTTCCCACAAAGGGCCGTGCACCGCCTCCAGCCAGCCGGTGGTGATACGCGGCGTGTACACCTTCAGATTCAATGTGAATCGTCGAGCCAGTTCCTGGACGAACCGGTAGGTTTCAGGAAATAGGTACCCGGTATCGATCAGAATAACCGGCAGGCCCGGTAGTACCTGATAGACAAGATGCAGCATAACTGCGGCCTGCGAACCGAAGCTGGATGACATCACCAGCCCGTCACCGAACGTTTCAACCGACCAGCGGATGATCGAGGGTGCATCCAACGGCTCCAGGTGTTCGTTCAATGACGCCATGTTCATGGCCGCAGGGGACCTGCTGTCCGCTGCCTGTTGTGATGAACTCATCGACATCATTCCGATCCGTTCTGTGATAACGTCAGTGCACGATCGACATCTGTGATCAGATCGTCGCTGTTTTCAATACCGACGGAGACGCGAATGGTACTGTCAGTGATTCCCGCGGTGAGCCTGGCGTTTTCGTCCATGGAAGCATGACTCATGGTGGCCGGATGCTCCACAAGTGATTCCACCCCACCGAGCGACTCGGCAAACGCGAACAGATCGAGGTGCCTGATGAACCGGAATGCCGCATCCTTCCCGCCGCGGATATCGAACGACAACATACCGCCGAACCCTGTCATCTGTCGTTTCGCCAGCTCGTACTGCGGGTGTGATTCCAGGCCGGGGTAGTACACGTGCTCGACTTCATCACGTGACTCGAGAAATTCCGCCAGATTCATTGCGTTGTGGTGATGGACTTCCATGCGGCAGGGCAGCGTCTTGACGCCGCGAAGGACTAGCCAGGCATCGAACGGCGAGCAACAGGTCCCGATCGCATTGGTCATGGCCGCCACTCGTTCGCCGATATCAGACTCACGGGCGATGATCGCCCCGCCTACCACATCACTGTGGCCGTTCAGATATTTCGTTGTCGAATGAACGATGATATCAGCCCCCAATTCGAACGGCTTCTGGAAGTAAGGCGACATGAACGTGTTGTCCACGATGCTGATCAGTTGTTTCGTTCGCGCAATTTCGCATATCGCTTCGATATCGACGAGGTTCAGCAGGGGATTACTCGGCGTTTCGATCCATACCGCCCGCGTTTCCGGCCGGATGGCACGGACGACGTTCTCCGGCCGGCGCATGTCGACGAAATCGAAAGACAAGCCTCGCTGTGTCATGACACTGGCGAACAGCCGGTACGTTCCGCCGTAGATATCGTGCCCGGCGACGACATGTGCACCGGATTGCAGCAGATGCAGTACGGTCGCTTCGGCCGCCATCCCTGTTCCGGTGGCACTGGCGGACGCACCGCCCTCGAGCGCAGCAAGGCACTGTTCAAGTGCCGTGCGGGTTGGATTGGCGGTCCGGCTGTAATCGTAACCCTTATTCACGCCCGGGCTGTCGAAATAGAACGTCGAGCTTGGATAGATCGGTGTAATGACGGAGTTGAACGTGCCGTCCTTCGATACGCCTTCGTGCACGCATCGGGTTTCAAACCGTCTTACATCAGTGGACTTTTCAATGGTAATAATCTGACTCATGCTTCTAATTCCTCGCTGTTTATAATGTCCATACCGGCCGGGAAGGAGGCGTCACGGTTCAAGGTATGCATATTCGTGCCCGTTACAGCAGGGGCAGTCGTTTCTCTCTTTCAATGTGGTCAGGTCGATCTGTCTGACAGTATTGTTCCATACATCAATCCATGTCAGACAGTGGCCGGCGTGGCCGGTTTGCCCGGCCAGTAGTTTCAAAGCTTCCATACTCTGCAGCCCTGCGATGGCCGCAACGGCCGGTCCCAGGACTCCCATCTGCCTGCAGCCGGGGTCATGGCAGGGCAGCGGTGGTTCATCGAGCAGGCATCGCAGGCAGCCTGTCCTGCCGGGGATGAACGTGACGACCTGTGCGCCACCGCCGATTACCCCGGCGAAGATCCACGGCGTGCCTGTCTTGACGCAGTAATCGTTGATGAGGAATCGTGTGGCGAACTGATCCGTGCCATCGAGTATGAGATCCACATCATGAGCGAGTGTATGGATGTTATCTGCTTCCAGGCGATCGGCGACGGGGTCGATCTGAATGGTACTGTTGATCCGTCGTAGCCGGTGTTCGGCGGCCTGCACTTTCAACTGTGCCCGTCCAGCATCGGCCTGATCGTAGAGCGCCTGTCGGTGCAGGTTGGTGATATCAACCCGGTCGGGATCGACGATTCTGATGAATCCGACACCCGCGCGTGCCAGAATCTCAGCGTTCCAGCTCCCCAGCCCGCCGACACCGATGATGAGTACCCGGCTGTGGAAAAGCTGCTTCTGGCCCCCCCAGCCGAGCCCGGAGAAGACGATCTGCCGCTGGTACCGATTGAATTCATTTAAATGTTTATCACTGCGAATCATGCAAATCGCGCCTGTAGTAAGCTCTGGCAGTCTTTTTATTTGAATTCAAGCTTGACACTATGTCTGTCGCCATTATATTATAATTCCGATCGAAATAGTCAAGATTGTTTGGGAGTCTATTGATGAATGTATCCAGTAAATGCCAGTATGCCCTTCGGGCGATGTTCGAGCTGGCGAAGCGGTACTGGGCCGGTCCTGTGAAGGTGTATGAGATTGCCGAGTCGCAGGCGATTCCCGCCCGGTTTCTCGAGCAGATTCTGAATCAGCTCAGGCAGGGCGGGTTTGTCGAATCCCGTCGGGGTGCCCACGGCGGGTACCTGCTTTCGACCTCACCGGCCATGATCACCGTCGGTGAGATTATCCGGTTCATCGATGGCCCGATCGCACCGGTTCAGTGCATTGCCGGTGACTACGCCGACAATTGCCCGCTGTACGGTCAATGTGCATTCATCAGCCTGTGGACACGTGCTCGCGATGCGATCAACAATGTCTATAACAGGACGACACTACAGGACCTGGTCGACGAAGAAGTTTCGATCAGCGAGGAATACATCGGCGATTATTGCATCTGAATTGAAACGCCTTTATGATCCTATTCATTATATGAAGGCAAATGGCGCAACTTCTCTTTACAGCCTGCTGCTTTGCGGTCTGGTCGGTGTCTTTGTCGGTGTCGGCTGCTATACATTTTATTTCGCCGAAGGCATTTCGTATCTGTCCAATGATCCGGTTGCGTGTGTGAACTGCCATATCATGCGTGAACAGTACGACGGCTGGCAGAAGGCCTCGCATCATACCGTGGCGACGTGTAATGACTGCCATGTTCCGCATGGGTTCATCAGCAAGTACATGGTGAAGGCCGAGAACGGCTACATGCATTCGAAGGCATTCACATTCGGCGGTTTTCACGAGCCGATCCGGATGCGCGACGTCAGCCGTGAGGTGGTTCAACATAACTGTATCTACTGTCACAGCACGATGGTCGGCAGTATTATCAAGGTGGGCGAGCAGGGCGAGGTCATTGACTGTATTCGATGTCACGAGGATGTGGGTCACGGCCCGCCCCGGTAGCCGGCGGGATGGTCTTCGGCCGGTCTGGGCCGCTTGACTTGATATGAAAGGATCAGGTATGACAAAACAGCAGAAGAACACCAAAGCACCTCGATCACCTCGCCGGACACCCTGGTTGCTTTACATCGCTGCGGTCACCCTCTTGGCCGGTGGTACGATTGCGATACTGCTGCTGATGGAAAACATCGCCATGCACAAGCGTGAGGCGGAGCAGGTAGTTCTGAAGATCGTCGAGCTGGATGAAGATACAGTCGACCCGGAGCAGTGGGCAAAGAACTTTCCGCGTCAGTACGACAGTTACAAACGAACGGTGGATACGGTCCGTACCACACACGGCGGGAGCGACGCCTTTCAGAGGTTGGATGAATATCCACGCTGGCGGACGATATTCGCCGGTTACAGCTTTGCGGTCGATTACCGTGAAGAGCGAGGTCACGCCTACATGCTGTCGGATCAGCGTGAGACGGAACGTGTGGCGGTGGTCGACCAGCCGGGCGCCTGTCTTCATTGTCATGCCTCGAATATACCGGCGTACCGGCGGGTCGGCATCGAGCACGGCGCACCGGGTGATATCAAACTGCCCCTTGAACATCCCGACGCCCAGGCGCAGCTTATGCTGGGATTCGAGAAGATCTGCGCCATGCCATATCAGGAAGCGACTCAGCTTGTCGATTACCCGGTAACCTGCCTGGACTGTCATGATCCGGACTCGCTGCAGCTTCGAGTCACGCGGCCGGCGTTCATCAACGGTATCCGTTTACTCGCGGCTTCGGAAGACGACGTTTTCCATCTGCCCAGCATCGGACGCTGGCGAGCCGGCTCCCGTTCGCAACCTTACAACCCCAATGAACTGGCTTCGCGACAGGAGATGCGGACACTGGTCTGCGCACAGTGTCACGTCGAGTATTATTTCAAAGGCGAGGGCAAGCTGCTGACCTATCCCTGGCGTGAGGGGCTGAAAGTCGAGCAGGAAGAATCGTATTATGACCGGATCGGTTTCAGTGACTGGACGCACGAAATGACGAAATCGCCAGTGCTTAAGGCTCAGCATCCGGAATTTGAACTCTGGAGCCAGGGCATTCACGCCCGCGCCGGCGTGGCGTGTGCTGATTGCCACATGCCCTACAAGCGTGAAGGTGCGATCAAGATCAGCGACCATCACGTTCGCAGTCCGCTGTTGAATATCGCCCGGGCGTGCCAGACCTGTCACAATGTGCCCGAGTCGGAATTGCTTGCCCGTGCACTGGCGATCCAGAAGCGAACGCGTGGCTTGATGGATCGCGCGGAGAAGGCGACAGTGGATCTGATCAACGCGATCGATCTGGCGATGAAGGAAGGAATGGCCGACGCTCAACTCGAGGATGCCCGTCAACTTCAGCGAAAGGCTCAATGGCGACTCGATTTCATATTTGCGGAAAATTCCATGGGTTTCCACGCCTCGCAGGAGGCCGCCCGTATTCTCGGCGAGGCCATCGATTTCGCCCGGCAGGGACAGATACTGGTTGCTATGCAGACGCCTTGAATTTTTGGACATTCGTTACAGATGATTCTGAATCATGCGATTTGAAGGGTGGATCGCCTGGAGGTTCGGCGGCTGGACGGGTGAGCGGCTGGATGAAATAATTCTATTGCCTTTCGATGTTTAACAGGGGATGAGACTTTTACTGATGACCATTATGATTTCCGGCATTCTGCCCGCCGGCTGTCAGCAGGATGACCCGGCCGATACGAACCGCCGGGATGAGGGTAGTACCATGGAACAGCAAGCGGAATACAAGGTGAATAAGACTGACTCGCAGTGGCGTGAGTCGTTGACGGAAGAGCAGTACTGCGTATTGCGTGAAAAAGGCACCGAACGGCCGTTTACAGGCGAATTTGTCAACTGGGACAAGGACGGTACTTTTATTTGTGCGGGGTGTGGTGAGCCGCTGTTCAGCAGCGAAACGAAATTCAAAAGCGGAACGGGCTGGCCGAGTTTTTATGATGTTATCGAGCAGGGTAATGTGAAGGTTGAAGAAGATCGAAGCCACGGTATGGTCCGGACGGAAGTACTGTGCGGCAGTTGCGGCTCGCATCTCGGCCACGTTTTCAATGACGGACCCGCACCAACGGGCCTGAGATACTGCATCAATTCTGCTGCACTGGAATTTCAAGATGATGAAGGGCAATAGCAGAAAGCAAGGTAGATAAGGTTGAAGAAATGTCAGGTTTCAGATTGAAGAGACATGTACCTGGTAAGATATTCCGGGCCTGTTGCAACTTTACAAATCTTGTAAACCCGTAACTTTAATAAACAATGCAGCAATCCGCTTGATGTAAAACCAGCGGATAATCGTATATACTCCCTGTTGTATGGATGCACTGGCCGGATCATCAGGGTGGTACAGGGAGCGTGTGTTGTTGCCGCGTATGAGTGCGGGCGGGGTGGGTCTGGTGTTGCTGGTATTGATTGCATTGCCGTGTTTTTTGACGCTGCCGTGGTCCGTTTCGCGTTATGATCGCCAGCGTCTGACGGATATCCAGTTGACAGGCCCGTCGTGGTCCGAGCCGATGGGCACGGACCTTTTCGGCCGATCGCTGCTGTGGCGTTCGCTTCTGGGCGGTGCGATCAGCCTGGGGATCGGGATGAGTGCTGCGTTGATCGCGGTCTGCATCGGTGTGAGTTGGGGGATGATGGCGGGTTATGCAGGCGGCCGGTTAGACGCTGTGATGATGCGGGTGGTGGATATTTTTTACGGTTTGCCATATGTGCTGCTCGTGGTTTTAGTGGATATGGCGTTTCAGCCGGTGGTCGAGCTGATGGCAGATCGGGTTTTTCCGGGTGATATCGCCTCGGCCATGGCGGATGTCTGTACGCTGTTGATCGCGATCGGCGGTGTCAGCTGGTTGACAATGGCACGTGTGATTCGCGGGCAGGTGCTCAGTCTGAAGGAGCAGCCGTTCATCGAGGCGGCCAAAGCATGCGGCCTGCCGGCGTGGCGGATACAGCTAATTCACCTGCTGCCGAACCTGGTCGGGCCGATTGTGGTATATGCGACGCTATCCGTGCCGGCGGCGATTCTGCAGGAATCGTTTTTGAGTTTCCTGGGAATCGGTGTCCAGGCACCGTTGCCGAGTTGGGGTAATCTCGCGTCGGAGGGCGTTCAGGAACTTCCGGCGCTGGCGACGAGCGGTATCTGGTTCAAGTGGTGGCTGCTGCTGTTTCCCTGTCTGCTGCTTGGGCTTACATTAATGGCGTTGAATTTTCTAGGAGAAGCTCTGCGGGACCGTTTTGATCCTCGCCGGGCCGAGACGGGATAAGGTGATCTGATATGGAAAACCGATTCGGATTCAAGGACCTGGTCTTTACAGTACTGCTGCTGGTGATTGCAATCAGTATCTGGCTGGCGATGAAGCAGGCGGATCGCCAGCATGCGATGATGGATGCGATGAAGGAACAGGTCCAGCAGCTTACATCATCGCAGGCGAGGATGGAGCGTGTGATGAACCAGTTACTGGAGGTGGTGGAATCCGGTGTGGTGGTTTCGGCCGATCCGGCCCGCAACAGACCAGAACAGATGGAAGCGGATCCGTTCGAGCGTGTGAAGGCGGCCAAGGTGAAGCCGGATTACTCGCTGGGCGACTGGTGTGTGGACGCCTTCGGCGCGACGGTTTCGCGGATCACACCACTGGTTTCAACCGATGTGTACGCTTCGGTCGTCCAGTCGTATGTCTTACAGACGCTGGCGACGCGTGATCCGGACACGCTGAAGTGGAGCCCGCTTCTGTCGAAGTCGTGGCAGATCAGTGATGACGGCCTGACGATTACGTTTCAACTTCGCAGGGGCATCACCTTTTCCGACGGCGAGCCGCTGACCAGCGAGGACGTGATTTTCACCTGGGATATGATCAATAACGAAATGCTCGAGGCGCCCCGGGTACGGAATTATTATGACAAGATCGAATCGGTGATTGCGACTGACGAATACGAGGTGATCTTCAGTTACAAGGAGCCGTACTTCGAGTCATTCGAGATGGCGGCGAGTATGGAGATTCTGCCGTCGCACTTCTACAGTGGGTTTTCATCGGAGCAGATCAACCGCCGGCCGGGACTTCTGCTGGGCAGCGGGCCGTACCGGTTGCCGAGTGCGACGAACTGGTCGCCCGGCGATCAACTGGTCCTGGTTCGTAATGAGCGTTACTGGGGTGAATCCCCGGCCTTTGACCGGCTGATTTACCGCGAAATTCTTCAGGACGTGGCCAGGCTGACGACATTCCGCAACGGCGATATCGACGTATTCAGTGCCCAGCCCGAGCAGTATGTCAAAATGATCGAAGATGAAGAACTGCTGTCGCAGACACAGCATTATGAGTACGAGTCGCCGCGTAGCGGTTACGGCTTTATCGCCTGGAATCAGATGCGTAACGGGAAGCCGACGGTTTTTTCCGATCGGCGAGTACGGCGTGCCATGACGCACATGATCAACCGCAAGCGGATCAGTGATGAATTGCTGTATGGATACGGCATCATTCCCACGGGACCGTTCAATCGGTTGAGTAATCAGTACGATCAATCCGTCGAGCCGATTCCATACGATATTGACCAGGCGTTAAAGCTGCTCGAGGAGGAGGGCTATCGTTCTGATGAGGGCGATCGTCTGTTGAAGGACGCCTCGGGCAATCCGCTGCAGTTCAAGCTGACGTATCCCGCGACGCAGGGCGGCGGAGGGTTCTGGGATAAGGTCATGCTGTTGATCAAGGACGATTTCGCGCGGGCGGGTGTCGTCATGGAGCTGGACTCGCTCGAGTGGGCGGTTTTCAAGGAGAAGCTTCAGAACCGTGATTTCGACGCGATCAGCCTGGCGTGGTCGGGCGGCGTCGAGACGGACGTTCGTCAGATGTTTCATTCCAGTCAGATCGCCGAGGGTGCGGACAACTTCATACATTATGTGAATCCCGAGGTGGATCGCCTGATTGATCTTGCCCGGTCGACGGTGGATGAGGAAAAGCGAATGCCGCTCTGGCGGCAGGTTCACCGTCTGCTCCACGAGGATCAGCCGTATACGTTTCTGTATTCCCGTAAGAGTCTGATGTTTCTCGATGATCGTATCCATAACGTTCAGCGTGTGAAGCTGGGCTTGAACGATCGAGACGAGTGGTATGTCCCCGGCCCGCTGCAGTTGCGAGGCCGGTAAGTCGTGATATGAAACGGATGGAATAGCCGGAGATGGTCAGTTACGTCATACGTCGATTACTGTTGATGATACCGACACTGATCGGTATCACTGCGGTGGTGTTTTTCGTGATGGCGCTCTCGCCGGGTGGTGTGGGGGGTGTCCAGCTCGGCCTGGAGGGCGAGCTGGATTCGAAAGCGCGTGAGGCGCTTCGGGATTATTATGAAAAGCGTTATGGTCTGGATGCGCCGGTGGTGGTTCAGTACCTGCGATGGCTTAACCGGGTATCGCCGATCGGATTTGATCACGCGGGCAGCGGGGAAGTGATCTGGTCAATACCGGGTTTGAAGTACCCCGACCTGGGCAGCAGTTTTTCGAAGAACCGCCAGGTGATCGATTTATTCGCCGAGGCGCTGCCGATCACGATTCTGCTGAATGTCATTTCTCTGCCAATCGCGTACGTGGTGGCGATTCTGAGCGGCGTTCTGGCGGCGAGGTACCGTGGGAAGTGGTTTGATATCAGCAGCGGCGTGACGTTTCTGGGGTTATGGTCCCTGCCGGTTATCTGGGTGGGTGTGATGCTCATCGGTTTTCTGGCGAACAAGCAGTACCTGCACTGGTTTCCGACGGGTGGCTTGAATTCATCACTGGCTGACCAGATGCCGTTTCTGCCGTCGTGGGACCTTGAGGGCCAGTTTATTCGGGGATGGCTGCTGGACAGATTGTGGCATTTGTGTCTGCCGGTGGTGTGCATGACATACGGCGGGTTCGCATTTCTATCGAAATTGACCCGGGGTGCGTTGCTGGAGAATCTGACGGCCGATTTTGTTCGCACAGCGAGGGCGAAGGGCGTTTCCGAGCGTTCCGTTCTATTCCGTCACGCATTCCGCAACAGCCTGCTGCCGCTGATTACGGTTGCGGCGGGCATACTACCTTCGCTGCTGGGCGGGTCGGTCATTGTCGAGACGATTTTCAGTATTAACGGGATGGGCAAACTGACGGTCGATGCGGTATTCGCACGCGACCGTGAGCTGGTTCTGGCCGGTGCCCTGATCGGCGGGTTGCTGGGACTGCTCAGTATACTGATCGCCGACCTGTGTTATGCGCTGGTCGACCCGCGTGTGAGTTATGAATGAGAGTGATGTTGATGATGTTGTCGTTAATAATGCGTGATTGCTGAAAGCGTGATGATAAAGTCGTTATGTCGGAACAGAGTACCAATCTGAATGAGGAACAGTCTCATGGTGAGCGGCGTCGTGTAGGACGAACGTATCTCAGCCAGGTGATGCATGACACGTTCAAGCGTTACGGTGCGAGGATCGGACTGTTCTGGGTGATTATGATCTTCATTTTCGCTGTTTTTGCGCCTTTTCTGGCCAGCAGTCATCCCATTCTGATGAAGTCGGCAGACGGTGAATTGAGCAGTCCGCTGCTGAAGCATCTATATGCGTCGGATGTGTTTCTGCCGGTGCTGGTGATATTGGGCGTGGTTTTCTATTTCATGCGTCGTGTGAAGCCGGGGTTGAGGCTGTTGATGTTCTCACTGAGTTCTCTGATCGTGATCGTCGCGAGCTTCATCTGGGTCCGGCCGCCGCTGGTGGTGGTGTACGACCAGTACCGTGTGATGTCATCTGAAAGCGAGTCGGCATGGGTGGTTAATGCGCCGATTCCCTATTCGCCGACGGATCGTCTGCGGGATCAGCCGGAGCTGGTTCATCCGATGTCACCCGGGTCTGCACACTGGATGGGAACTGAACGTAATGGCGCGGATGTGCTCAGCCAGATGATTCATGCGTGCCGGATTGCGATATCGATCGGGTTCATTGCGACGGGCATTTCGATGGTGATCGGGATTATGCTGGGTGGTTTGATGGGTTATTTTTCAGGGGTTGTCGATCTTCTGGGGATGCGTCTGGTGGAGATATTTTCTGCGATTCCCGTGATGTACCTTCTGCTGACCTTTGCGGCGTTTTTTCCGGGTAATCCGTCGCTGGCGGAGCTGATACCCGGGCATCCGGAGCTGTTGAAGCCGATAGTTGTATCGCGGATATACCTGATGATGGTGATCATCGGGATTACGGGTTGGGTGGGCTATGCGCGGTTTATTCGTGCGGAGTTTCTGAAGCTGCGAGCCCAGGATTTCGTACAGGCAGCGCGAGCGTGCGGTTTGCCGATCCACTCGATTCTGTTCAGGCACATGTTACCGAACGGCGTAGCGCCGGTGTTGGTGAACGCGAGTTTTGGAATTGCGTCGGCGATTCTGCTGGAGTCGTTTCTGAGTTTTCTGGGTCTTGGCCTGGTGGACCAGGCGAGTTGGGGCCAGTTGCTGAGCCAGGCATTGGGAGCGGGCGGCGGGTTTTCGTGGTGGATCGCGACGTTTCCCGGCGCGGCGATATTTCTGACGGTGTTTGCGTTCAATCTGATCGGTGAGGCGATGCGAGACGCGATCGATCCGCATTTGAAGCAGTCGCCTGGTTGACCATGATGGAATGATGTATGAACGATCGTGAAATGGGACATAACGATTCGCCGCTGATGGTTGTAGACAACCTGTCGGTAAGTTTTCCGGGCGACAGGCCGGACGATCGGTTGCGTGCGGCGGACCACGTGAATTTGTCGATCTATCCGAGTCAGACACTGGCGGTCGTGGGCGAGTCGGGTTCGGGTAAGTCGGTGACGGCGCTGTCGGTGCTGAAGTTGATCCCGACGCCGCCGGGTCGGTATGAGAGCGGCAGGGTTTTGTGGCGTCAAGGCGGGACGGAGAGGCCGGTGAATCTGATGGACTATTCCGACAGGCAGATGCGTCAGGTGCGAGGCAATCAGATCGCGATGATCTTTCAGGAGCCGATGACGAGTCTGAACCCGGTGTACACGATCGGTGAGCAGATCATTGAGGCGATTCTGCTGCACCAGCGAGTGACGTATGTTGAAGCGATGGCGATAGCGGAGAAGTCGCTGTCGGACGTCGGGATTGCTGACCCCGGGGGGCGGTTGAAGGAATATCCGCATCAGATGTCGGGCGGCATGCGTCAACGTGTGATGATCGCCATGGCGCTGGCCTGTCAGCCGCGGCTTCTGCTGGCGGACGAGCCGACGACGGCGTTGGATGTGACGATTCAGGCGCAGATACTGGATCTGCTTCGTCATCTTCAGCGAGAGAAGCAGATGTCGATCATGCTGATCACGCATGACCTCGGTGTGGTGGCGGAGAACGCCGACGTGGTGGCGGTGATGTACGCTGGCCGGATAGTGGAATATGCTTCGGTGTACGAAGTGTTCCAGCAGCCGATGCATCCGTATACGCGTGGGTTACTCAAGTCGATGCCGGTACTCGGCCGGAATATCGACCGCCTGCCGACCGTGATGGACTCGGCGACGATACCGGAAGATATCCCGTCAGGATTTGAGGTCGCCCCACATTTCCCCGATCCACATCCGCCGGGCGGATACGGCGGTCGGGAAGCGAAGCTCTACGAAGTCCGGAACGGCCACTGGCTGTTATGCAGGGCTGTGAATGAGCAAGCGAATGAACAACTGACGCCCCCGCGTCTCACATTCCGTCGGTGAGGATCAGGGTCAGGATAAAAAAGTCGACCAGCGGGCGGGGGTTGGGGTGTCATCGTCAGAATCCCGCTGGTCAGAGTCCCTTGGGTATACCTTCGTTAATACCTCCTTCATTTTTACTACCCATATGAATGGTGAATTCTGCGCTATCTGTAGACATTTTTCCAAGCTGACAGGTGGAATGAACGATACTCGTAGATGGAGCGGAGAAACAGCAGGGGTCTGATAAGTGATATGAGAATCGCTGATTACGCGGACCTTCTGACGTTATGAAACAGCGAGACGTGGCTATTTCGACGGATACCATGCTGAGCGCCGATGCGTTGGTCGACCAGGGATTACTGGAACATCGTGCCGGTCGTTATGAACAGGCTGTGGCGCTGTATCGCCGGGCGATCGAACTGGATCCGGCCAATCTCTACGCTCATCGGAACATGGGCGTTACGCTCCAGGATCTCGGCCGAGCTGAGGAATCGCTGAGCAGCTACAAGCGGGCGCTGGCCATCAAGCCGGACAGTGCTGAAACGTATAATAATCTCGGCATTGCCTACGCATCCGTCGGTGAGCTGGATCAAGCCTTCGAGGCCTATCATCAGGCTATTTCATTAAATCCTGATTTTCTGTTTACGTATCATAATCTCGCCATTCTCTGTGAGCAGACGAACCGGTTGGACGAAGCTGCTGAAGTTGCCGGGCAGGGTATGTTGCGCATGCCCCATAATCCGGTATTCAAGTTGATCCACGCCCGTTGTCTTCGCCGGAGCGATCGTCACGAAGAGGCCGCGAAGCAGCTTGAAGACTGGATATTTGATGAACAGAACCCCGAGTACCAGGCGAAGTTCCGATACGAACTGGCGAGAGATTACGACAGTCTGGGCGAGTACGGCAGGGCGTTCGGATTGTTCAGTGAAGCGAATCGTCTCACCACGCGGAACCTTGGAGAAAAGCGTGCCGAGGGTAATACATTTCGGTGCAATGTCGATGTGATGATCGAGCAGGTCACCGGTGACTGGTGCCGCCGGGTTACCCGTCCCGTCGCCGCCGGCGACGATCGTGATCCTGTTTTTCTGATCGGATTCCCGCGTTCGGGAACGACGCTGCTGGAGCAGATACTGGACAGTCATCCCATGCTTCAGTCGATCGAGGAGAAGCCGCTGGTTAATACACTGGTTGCGGCGGTGCACCGCTATTACCCTGTAAAATTTCCACAGATCAATGACGCCGAGGCCTTCAAACTGCGTGAGTTGTATTTCAACCGTGTCAACCGGTTCTTACCGCTTCGTCCGGATTCGCGTCTGGTCGACAAGCTGCCGCTCAATATACTTCACGTTGGTCTGATCCACCGCGTGTTTCCGGGAGCGAAGTTCATTCTGGCGATGCGTCATCCGTGTGACGCCTGTTTGAGCTGTTTCATGCAGGATTTCGAATGGAATCCAAGTATGGACAGTTTTCTTGACTTGGACATGACTGTGCGGCTGTACGACAAGGTCATGACGCTATGGCGTCGATACGCCGAGTTCCTGCCGATTAAGTTTCACTTGATACGTTATGAAGACCTGGTTGAACAGACGGAAGAAGCAATCAGAGAGCTGCTGGCTTTTCTTGAACTTCGCTGGGACGAGGGTGTTTTGCGTTACACGGAACATGCGAACCGTCGCGGGGTGATACGTACGCCGAGTTATTATGAAGTGACCCGGCCGGTGTATCGCAAGTCGCGTTACCGCTGGCTGCATTATGCTGAGCAGCTCAAGCCGCACCTGGGGATTCTGAAGCCTCACATCGATCATTTCGGTTACGCGTCGATCGGCAGTGAGCATCTGCCTGCGGGTGTGTCAGTTTATCACGACCTCATGAAGCAGGAGGAGCAGGCCGCCCGTCTGATCAGGCAGTCGCGATATCAGGAAGTCATCTCGCTGCTCGAGCCGCTGGTCGAATGCGGTTCGGCAACCTGCCGTGTGTACTGCTATCTCGGTGCGTCGTACCAGGCGAGTCATCGTCTGGAGGAATCGATTGTCTGTTATGAGAAGGCGATTGCGTTATGTCCTGACAGTGCCGAGGCCCACAGCGATCTGGGAATCTGTTACGCCCTGACGCACCGGTTTGAACAGGCGGTTGCCTGCTGTGAGAAAGCGATCGCGTTGAACCCGCGTCTGTGGCCTGCGTATCGGAATCTAGCAACGCTGTACGAGCAGGCGAACCGGATCAGTGAATCTCGCGACGCCGCCGAGCGGGGTCTGGCGATCAGGCCTGACGACGGGAATCTGCATTATCTGGTGGCACGGTGTGAACGATACAACGGTGAACATGAACAGGCGGTTGAGCGGCTGAACCGATGTCTCGCGGGCGATTCCGGCCGGCAATTGCATGCGAAGTTCTATTTCGAGCTTGGCCAGAACTATAACTCGCTCGGTGATTATGAATCTGCGTTTCATGCCTTCGAGCGAGCGAACGAGCTGGCCGGTCAGGTTGCCGGTTCCGTTCCGTCAGATCGTGCGGGTTATCTCTCGCGTATCGAGCAATTGTATCGGCAGTTCAGTGCCGGCCGGATATCACAGCGGCGGAAAGAGGTTGCTGCATCGGCCCGGTCGTCTGGACTGGCATTTCTGGTGGGGTTCCCACGGTCAGGCACGACTCTGCTGGATCAGATGCTCGATGCCCATCCGCAGATCCGGACAATCGAGGAAAAGCCGCTGGTCCAGTCGGTACTACGTCGGCTTCGACCTGCCTATCCCGAGGGCTTGCTGGAGTTGGACGATAAGCACCTGGACGAATTGCGTTCAATCTATCGTAATAAACTGAAGCAGTATGTTTCGCCAATGGAAGGCGGATTAGTGATTGACAAGCTGCCGCTGAATATCATCCACGTCGGTCTGATTCACAGGTTGTTTCCTGACGCCAGGTTCATTGTCTCGCTGCGTCATCCGTGCGACGTGTGTCTGAGCTGTTTCATGCAGGACTTCAAGTGGAACGAGGGTATGAACCACTTTTACAGCCTGGTGGATACAGCCAACCTCTATCATCACGTGATGCGTTTATGGCAGCGTTACCGCGAGGTGCTGCCGCTCGAGTTCCATACTGTGAAATACGAATCGCTGGTGGAAAATTTTGAAGGAGAAGCGAGGTTGCTGCTGGATTTCCTTGGCGTGGATTGGGACGACGCCGTTCTCGGTTACGCCTCGCATGCGCGAACCCGCGGTGTGATCAACACGCCAAGTCACTTTCGGGTCACCCAGCCCATTGACACTCAAGCCCGCTACCGCTGGCTCAATTACCAGCCGTACCTTCAGGGTGTCATGGGTTTGCTTCAGCCGCATATCGATGCATTTGGTTATTGATCGATGTGGGTAAAGCGATGAAGCGATGAGGCAATGGAGGGGGGGGAAGGTTCAAGGTAGGGGGCAGGCCAGCGGTGTCGGGGTCGGTACTTCGGGTTTTTTGTGTGCGTTGGGGGGCGATCCAATCTGATCCAGTTTGATCCAATCTGGATCCAATTCGAGCCAATGTGATCCAGTTTTTCGTTGTGTTTGCGTGTGATTTTGTGCGCGCGTGATCCGCTTCGAGCGATCCGCAGGCGCCGGTAAATCTATATGTTTTTTATTTTCAGATACTTGATGTATTTTCGGCATTTTATCTCTATGCTATTCTGTTTCAGCTCGTCAATTTGTGCGCATCTCGGGACGATCCAATCTGATCCAATGTGATCCAGTTTTTCGTTGTGTTTGTGTGTGATTTTGTGCGCGCGATGGC
>CAYRND010000036.1:0-28351 GCA_964425365.1 uncultured Phycisphaeraceae bacterium | reverse complement strand
GGCATTATTGCGCCTGCCGGGCTTGTGGGAAGATGGGTTGGCCGGACGCTTACATGGGTTGTGCTGAAGAGAAAGGAGAACCGGATATGAATGTAACGCAGTCTGAGATGCGAATCAGCTCAACGGCATTCGCGATGAATGACCGTATTCCGGTGAAGTATACTGGAGAGGGAGAAGATATTTCACCGCCGCTGGCGTTTTCTTGTGTACCGGATTCAGCGAATGAACTGGTACTGATCTGTGACGATCCTGATGCCCCAGTCACTGATCCCTGGGTTCACTGGTTGATTTACGGTCTTCCGGCGGATGTAGAGGGATTGCCAGAGTCCGTACCGACAGAGGAACGATTATCGTTTCCATCGGGAGCGTATCAGGGCAGCAATTCGTGGGATCGGCTCGGTTACGGGGGTCCTATGCCGCCGCGTGGCCACGGCGTACATCATTACTATTTCAAGTTGTATGCACTGGACAGTCGTTTGGAGATCGATCCGGGCGTGAATAAGGGAGAATTGCTGTGCGCGATGGAAGGTCATGTGATTGCCGAAGCCGAGCTGATCGGCACGTATGAACGCAAGTGAGGCCATTTGCCGGATAAGCGTCGTCATCGCGGATCGCATCCTGAAGACGCCAGGTTATTCGACCGGCGGTACTGGCCGATGTTGCGTCTGGCGGTAGCGGATCTATCGTGGTTGTTGAGCAGGGGATATGGTTGGAAGTCGTCGTTAAAACTGGTGGGTGATCGTTATGATCTGAATGATCGTCAGCGTATCGCGGTGATGCGATCATCGTGTTCTGATGATTCGCTTGCCGGTCGCAGAAGTCGCGAGGTCGGTTCGGAGACGTTAACGGGTCGGAACCTGCTGATCGACGGATACAATGTACTCACGACGATGGAAGCGTTACTGGCGGGAGGAGTGTTACTTCGTGGGCGTGACGGTTGTGTTCGTGACATGACCTCGATGCACGGCAGCTACCGCAAGGTGGCGGAGACGGAATCAGCGATCGATCGGATCGGTCGATATCTTGTAAAACTGGGTTTAAACAGATCAGTCTGGCTGCTGGATTCGCCGGTGTCGAACAGTGGTCGTTTGAAGGGGATGCTCAAGGATCATGCAAGTGATGCGGGTTGGGCATGGTCGGTGTATGTCGTTATTGATCCGGACAGTATTCTGATTTCAAGCGGTTCCGGTTCGAATCTGTCATCACTGCTGCCTGCGGATATTTCTGACGTGGAAGGTGATGGCCAGTGCGGTGAATGTCTGGTGGCGAGTGCGGATAGTGTGGTACTGGATGGTTGCGGCAGGTGGTTCAATCTGGCGAGCGAGTTGATCAAAAGTGAACCAGAGGTCCGAATCATCAATTTGGGTGATATTCCGTAGCGGCGTGGGATTCTGTTTATTGATCATTCCTGCTAAGATATGGTTCGTGAGGTGAAGGCGATCGACGGACGGGTTGATATCAGTGAAGCTGAAAGGTAGAGATCATGAATATGAGAACGGTCGTTCTACTGAGTCTGCTGTTTTTCCCGGCCGGAGTGCATGGTGGTACCATCCGTCACGATGCGAACCCGCAGTGGTTTTTGAATCTGGCGACGTTTCCGGCGTTGTCGTGTGTGGGTCAACTTACGGGATATACCGCGCTTGGCGGCTATTTCTGTTCAGGTACATTGATCGATGATGATTGGGTATTGACGGCGGCTCACTGCCTGGACAATGTGGTGGATGCGGATTTCACGATCGGCGATCAGGTATACACGGCGGATTACTGGGTGAGTCATCCGTCCTGGAATCCGAATGACTTTTTTCGGATGATCCGTGGCCATGACATCGGTCTGTTGCATTTAAGCGAGCCTGTGGAATCGGGAATCGTACCGGCGCGTCGTTATGAAGGGATGAATGAAAAGGATCAAGCTGGCATCATCAGCGGCTACGGCAGCACGGGTACGGGTCTGACCGGTGCGACGGATCCTGATTACCGCAAGCGTGCGGGTATGAACATGATCGACCAATATTTTCTGGGCGACGCCCAGACATCCCGGATCATGCTGACCGATCTGGATCATCCACAGGATCCGTCAGAGAGCAAGACCGGATCGGCCGTCCCGCTGTTGCTGGAGTACCTTGTCGCGCCGGGCGACAGTGGCGGGCCGGTGTTTCTGGCGGATGATGAAGGCATCGCGCTGGCGGGGGTCAACTCGTTTGTTCTGGGGTTGGACCTGATCTCGAATTCCGATTACGGTGATCTCGCTGCTCATACGCGAGTGACGATGTTCAATGACTGGATCGAACAGGCGATGAGCAGCTATTCGCCGGGCATGTCGCCGATGATCAACCTGTTATCAGATACACCGCAATCCGGCTGGACGGGAAGCGGTCAACCGCTGGCGATTCCCGAGCCGGTATCCATCATGGTCTTGTTGAGTGTCGGTGTGATTCTGCTGCCGTGCAGAAGAAGAGGTGTCAATTGACGGCGGCTTTTTCGGCATCCAGCGGGTGGATTTTATCCGCCGGCTTGTGCCGCAGGCAGAGATGCGGGAAATAGTCTCGTATCAGGTATCGCAAGATACTGCGGATATGCAGGTGTATTTTCGGGTGGAATACAGATTTCTGCTCCCGTTCGTAGAAATGGATGATCTGCGCCTGGGGTATATACAATACTTTTTTCCCGGCCCGCATGATTTTGAAGCAGTAATCGTAGTCTTCGTACTGGTAGATGTAGCCTTCATCGAAAGGGCCGATCCGGTCCATATCGGTTTTACGAATCATCATGCATGCCCCGTAGACGCAGTCGACTTCTCGCATGTCGTTGTGATCCCAGTCGCACATCGTGGCATTTTTAACAATACGGGAATTCAGGAAGTGGTTGCGGATGAAAGTCCCTTCGATGAGGATGGTCATGGGATCGGGGAACGGCCTGCACGAGAGTTGCAGTGACCGGTCGCCGTAGAGCAGCTTCGGCGCGCCGAGACTGACGTCCGGCCGGTCGTCCATGATCCCGGCCAGTGTTTTCAATGCGCCGGGTAGAACTTTCGTATCGACATCGAGATAGGTTACGTACCTGCCCTCAGCAGCGTGGTATATCTGATTCCTTGCGGGTGCCACCCCGCGGTTCTGCTCGTTTCGAATCACTTTGACATCAGGATATTTCTCCGCGAGCATATCGAGCGAGCCGTCTTCTGAATGGTTATCGACGACGACAATTTCGAAAGTGATGTCACTGGTGCATTCATAGCACGAGGCGAGGCACTGGTCGAGCAGTCGTTTTGCGTTCCATGTCAGAATACCGATCGTAACATCAATCATGATACATCACCTGTTTTATGTAGGCCGTGGTAGACGTCGAGGAAATCGGGCCGGATCGCTTCCCATGAAAAGCGTTCTTTGACGAGCCGGAGGCCGTTTTGAGCCATTTCCCGTCTGAGTTGAAAATCATCGCCGATCCGTTCTATGCCCTCGCAGATGCTTTCGGGTCTGGTTTCATCGACGATGACGCCGCAGTTCATACCGGCGACGATATCCTCCATATCGCCGACGGCGTTAGCGACGATGGGCACACCACGAGCCATGGATTCGAACAGTTTGGTCGGCGTAACGTTTTCAAAGCACAGTTTACCGTAAAGCAGAAGCGAAATATCGATATTTTCATATAGTTCGGGCAGTTCATGAGCGTTATAGGTTCCCTGCAGGTCGATATGATCCTTCAGCGGCTGGATGAGCGATTCGAACTGCGTTCTGTAGTTATCGAAAACTTTTCCGGCCAGGAACAGTCTGTAGTGGCATTGGCCGTTGCCATTTGAATGTCGATCGACCAGTTGCTGGAATGCCGCGATGATTTCCTCGAATCCGTTATTGGCGTAGATCGAGCCGAGACGACCGATGATAACGGGCTTACGTGATCGGGTATTAACCTCTTCGGCCAGGAGTGACTGGTTCGGATAGGATCCTACCTGTGTAATATGCCTGACACCGCAAGCGGTGAATTTACGGATCTGGTAAGTGTTGTGGACCATGAGATGATCGAATCGTTTTGCGAAGAATTTTTCGATCCGGTTGATCCAGTCAAGCAGCCAGTTGTATCTGCTGCTCCAGAATCCTTTGTAGTAGTCGGGTTCGCAAAGATCGAGTACGGCTTTTTTGCCTTTGCATCGAGCGGCGGCGAGTCCGCCGGGCATGGTATCGACATTGAAGCACTGGATGACGTCGACATGATGCCGGATGAGGTACCAGAATGCCGCGAGGTTGAATCGCAGGACGTTGATGCCATTGATCGGTCCCCGATTGACCGGTGCGTTGATGTGTATGCGTCTGATATGCACACCATCACGGTTTTCTACTGCGGGTAGTGTTCCGCTTCTATCCCATGCGAGTACGGTAACGTGCCATCCTTCATTGGTGAGGGTTTTCGCCTGGTTCCATGCCCGCAGGTACCAGCCTTCGTAAGGTTGGAACAACTGGGCGTATAACATGACGGCTGTGGGTTGTTTCCTGTTCTTGTTCATGGTGATAGCGTTATGATTGTGATTTTCAAGTCATGAGGATGGTTTACATATAAAAACCGCCATCGACCCGTATCACCTGGCCGGTGATGAAATCGGCTTCTGGAGATACGAGAAAGGAGACGAGGTTGGCGACATCTTCGGGTGTACCGGATCGGCCGAGTGGTGTTTTCTCGATTAAATCGTCGCGATTGATGTCGCTGGTCATCTCGGTTTCGATGATTCCGGGTGATACGGCATTGACGGTCACATTTTTTCCAGCAAGTTCGAGCGCGAGAGATTTAGTGAAACCGATGATACCTGCTTTCGAGGCGCAGTAGCTGGAGGAATTATTGAAGCCTTTTTCTCCTCCGACGCTGGTGATATTGACAATTCGGCTGCCGCATTGCTTGCCGATCCAGCTTTTGACGACAGCTTGAGTGCAGTAATGCACACCGGAGAGATTAGTATCGATCATCTGCTGCCATTCGCCGGCTTTGACGCTGATCAGGGGTTTGAGTTTTCCGATCGCGGCATTATTGACCAGTACATCGATCATGCCGACATTTCTGGTGATATCTTTGACAGCCGCTGCGATTTCCTCGCGCCGGCCGAGGTCGAAAGGTCTGATCGTGCAGTATCCACCGGCACGAGAGATCAACTGTTCGGTAGTTTTTGCGGCCTTTTCATGGCTGCGATAATTAATGACGACGTACAGGCCGTCACTTGCGAGCCGGCATGCAATGGCGCGTCCGATACCTCTTGATGCGCCGGTAACCAATGCGATACGTTGAGAGGATGTTTTATTCATGATTGATCGGGTTTGCGTCTTGCCATGATTTTGACATCGGCGGTCAGCACTTTTTCATTACGCTGGTTTCTGATCCGCAGGCGGGTGGTGATCAGTCCCATTGCCGGCGACATATCCTGTTTTGCGATGATTTCAGCTTCGAGTCTGATCGTATCCTGTATAGCGACAGGCGCATGGAATCGGCATTTATCCATGGAGGTAATACATTCGAGCGATTTCGGCCAGAACGTGAACCAGCCGTTGCGAGACAGCAGGCCGAGTCCGGTCGAGAGTATAAGCAGGCCCTGTGCGACGCGTCGTCCGAATCCGGTGTGTTTTGAGGCATATTCCTCATCACTGTGCATGGCGTTCCAATCGCCGGTCATGGCCGAGAACATGACGATATCCGTTTCCGTGATCGTTCGGCCGGGTGTAACAGTTTTATCACCGACGTTACAGTCTTCGTAATAGTCTATGAACATGGCACGTCCAATTTCTGTTATTCTGGAATCACGACGATTTTACCTCGCAGGTTGCCTTCTTCGAGCATCTGGTGGCCGCGAACGATGTCTTTGAGAGAAATGACATCGTGTATGACCGGTTTGATCAATCCACGTTCGACGAATTTCATAGAATCTATCATCTCCGATGTCGTTCCGAAATGCGAGCCGATATATCTTTGCTGCTTGTTCCATAGGAAGCGGATATCAAGGTTGGCATTGAACCCGGTTGTGGCACCACAGGTAACGAGCGTACCGCCCCATTTGAGGCAATGGACACTGGTTTCCCATGTAGCGGCACCGGAGTGTTCGAGAACGATATCGACGCCACGGCGGTTGGTGATTTTGAGTATCTGTCGATTGATCCGCTGCGTATTGCGGTTGATTACGAAGTCGGCACCGAGATCAGCAGCGAATCGACATTTATCATCACTTCCTGCGATGGCAATGGGTATGGCTCCGAACGCCTTGCATAGTTGAATGGCGGCGGACCCCAGGCCGCCGGTGGCGCCCCAGATCATGACATAATCACCGGCTTTCATTCCGGCCTTGGTCACGAGCATTCGCCAGACGGTGACGAGAACGGATCCGATCGCGGCAGCACCTTCCCATGACAGGTTCGGGGGTTTAGGCAAGACGTTTCTCGCCGGTGCTTTGCCGTATTCGGCTTCCGAGCCCTGGTTCGGGCCGGTCTGAAATCCCCAGATTCTGAAATCGGGGCAGAACATGGGTTCGCCGCGATCGCACTGTTCGCAGTTGCCGCAAGAAAAAGCGCCGCAGACGACGACCTCATCGCCGACCTTGACGTTTCTGACCTCACTTCCGACCGCTTCGACGATACCGGCGCCGTCGGTACCGGAGATATGCGGCAGGGGGAATTCCATGCCGGGTACGCCTGTACGTACCCACAGATCGTTGTAGTTCATTGCCGCCGCCTTGATCCGTACAAGCACATCATTCGGTGAGATCTCGGGAATGGGCATATCATCCCGATATTGAAGTACTTCGTGTCCGCCGTGTCTGTCGAATGTTACCGCTTTCATACTGTCTCCATCAGTATCTGCAATTTACGAGGTTTTTTGATTGACATAGTCGATGATCGCCTTGACGGTTCGCATCTTCTGAGCTTCTTCATCAGAGATATCCAGATCGAATTCATTTTCCAGTGCAGCGACGATTTCAACCAGATCGACTGAGCTGGCGCCGAGATCGGTAATGAGCGTTGCTTCGGGTGTAATTTCGTCCTTGTCGATATCGAGCAGTTCAACCAGCAGATCATATACTTTTTCCTGTACTTTCATGGTCAGTTCCTTTCATTGAAGAAGATACATGTATATCACAAGTGGCGTTTATTCAAAACGCCTGAAGATCAGGCAACTGTTTGCGCCGGCCAGTCCGACGTTGAAGTTCATTACGGTATTGAGCTGAGCGTCCCGGGTATCCTGAATATGTTTCAGGCCGGTGCATGCCGGGTCGATATCGACCAGGTTCATCGTCGGCGCGATGAAGTTGTTTGTCAACATGATGATAGTGAAAATCGATTCGATCGCACCGCAGGCGCCGAGAGCGTGGCCGGTCTGTCCCTTGGTGGAGCTGATCGGTGTATGGTTCGGCAGGATATCTTTGAGAGTCGCCATTTCCATTCTGTCGCCGAGCAGTGTGCCGGTGCCATGGCTGTTGATATAATCGATTTCTATATTACCGGCTAGTGAAACGGCCTGTCTGATTGCGTTTGCCAGGCCGCTGCCGGACGGCCGGAAGAGATCCGATCCGTCATTTGCCGAGCCGTATCCGATGACTTCGGCGAGAATATCAGCCTTTCGCTGGCAGGCATATTCGAGCGATTCGAGTATCAGGATTCCGGCCCCGGCTGAGAGTATCAATCCTTTCCGTTCGGCGTCATAAGGGCGGCATGCCTGCTCCGGCCGGTGGTTATAACCTTCAGGCAGTCCGCCCCAGTTATTGAAGTAAGGCCCGATCGGCAGCCAGCACGGTTCTTCGGTGGAACCGCAGACGGCGGCGTCGATTCTGCCGCGTCTGATCAGTTCGAATGCGTGACCGATATTATCCGTTCCGGTGGCGAAGCTGGAAGAGAGCGAGCAGGCCGGCCCTTTCAGCGTGAACATGGCGGCGATATTGCCGGAAGCGGTCGAGTTCATGAATTTGACCACCCCGACGGCGCCGGCGCGGGATTTCTTGCCGGCGGTGAGGCAATCGTACATTTTGCAGACTTCATTGATTCCACCGAATTCACTGCCCACGAAGACACCGATGCGTGTGGTATCGACCGATTGAAAGTCGATATTCGCTTCAGCGGCAGCATCAATTGCTGCGGAGGCAGCATACATTGCCCCAGTGGACATGGTCTGCCTGCATCGTTTTGGAATGCCGGCCTGATCGAAGCCATTGACCTGTCCGAATACGCAGCACCGGAATCCGGCGTCGAGCATTTCGGGCAGGCAGGTCAGCCCTGAAACATTATGGCGGAGGGCATGCGTGACGGTATCGATGGTGGACCCGATAGATGAAACGATACCCAGGCCGGTGACGACGACCCGGTTCATGTTTGGAGCGGGGGTAATGGCTTATACCTTTCTGACAATCAGGCAGGTGTTGACGCCGCCGAACCCGAAGGAATTCGACATAGCGATCCGGATATCAGCATTGACCGCCTGGTTTGCGATGAGGTTGATCGGCCCGCACTGCTCATCGATCTGCTCGATATTGATATTGGGAGCGATAAAGCGGTGTTTCATCATAAGCATGGTATAAATAAGTTCATTGCTTCCTGCGGCGCCGATTTCATGGCCGGTCATCGATTTGGTGGAGCTGACAGGTGTATTTTCGCCGAATACATCACGAATGCCTTGCGCTTCGACAATATCACCGACTGGTGTGGCGGTGGCATGTGCGTTGATATAGTCGATCAGGTCGGGGCTGATGGCGGCGTCCTTGAGTGCGAGTTTCATGCAGTTGGTACTGCCGGATCCTGAGGGGGTAGTCATTTCGTGACCGTCAGAATTGGAGGCGAAGCCGATGAGTTCGGCCCAGGCCGGCGAGTTTCTCTTTTGTGCCAGTTCACGAGATTCGAGCAGAACGAAACCCGCACCCGCGGCGGGTACGAGACCGTCGCGGAATTTATCGAACGGTCTTGAAGCTTTATCTGGTTGGTCCTCACGTCTGGAAAAGACGCGTAGTGCATCGAAATTACAATCATATTCCCATGACCCTTCCTGTACCCCGCCTGCCAGGACACGGTCCTGCAGGCCGGTGCGGATCAGGTGAGCGCCGAGTCCGATGGCGGTTGCACCGGAAGCGCATGCCGAGCTGATCGTGAGGGTATGGCCGCGTGTGCCGAATATCACAGAGAGATTGGCGGATACGGATGAGGCCATGGTTCGCGGGAGTGCCATGCCTGTCAGTTTTTTTCCGAGGTTCTTTTTGGTGTAGCAGTTCTGATAGATGTCATGCATATTGCCGGAATTGCCTACAATGATGCCGGTCCGGTCATTTCTGATGAGGTTTTCATCGCATTGTGCATTTTGAAAGGCCTGGCGGGCGGCGGTGAGTGCCAGCAGGCCGCCGTGCCCGATCTGGCGTGCGAGTTTTTTGGGAACCTCGGGTGGTTGGAAGTTTTTCACTGTACCTGCGAGGCAACTGTTGAACCCCATTTCCCTTCGCTCGGGTACCGCGATGATACCCGAGATGCCATTCTGCAGGGCATGGACGACCTGGTCAGGGTGATGCCCCAGACAATTGATAATGCCGATACCCGTAATAACGACGCGATTCACGATGATTCTCCTCGATATTTTTTCAGAACCAGGCACGCATTCGTACCGCCGAGCCCGGCATTGAATGTTACGGCGGTATTGACTGGTGTGTGGATGAGCTGAGTCACATGATTGATTCCATCGCAGGCAGGGTCGATATTGACCAGGTTGCGAGTTGGTGCAATGAAGCTGTGATTCATCATAAGGACAGTAAAGACGGCTTCCTGTGAAGCGGTGGCGCTTTGAGCGTGTCCGGCGATCGATTTGGTCGAGCTGACATGGGGTTGTTGACCGAAGCAGTGTTTCATCACAGCGGCCTCTACCTGGTCACCCGTTCTGGTACCGGCGCCGTGCGGATTGATATAGTCGATCTGATCGACGCCATGGTGTCGGGCCTGTGACATGGCGTTTCGGATAGCTGTTTCAAGTCCTTCGCCGGACGGCAGGAACATATTGTTGCCATCATTTGCCTCATCGTACCCGGCGATTTCCGCGTAGATCCTCGCCCCGCGATTGATTGCATGATCAAGATTTTCCAGTACGAGTATGCCTGAACCGGCGGATATGATGAAGCCTTGTCGATCGCGGTCGTAAGGGCGGCATGCTTCCTGCGGCTTGTCGTTGTAATCGACTGGCATACCGTTGCTGTTATCGGCGGATAGCCCGACCTGTTTCCAAGTATCTTCTTCGGTGCTGCCTGTGATACAGGCATCCTGCAGTCCGTTTCGGATCAGTTCGTAAGCGTAGCCGATATTGTAAAGTCCAGTGCAACAGGCCGCGGAGATGGAGCGAACCCGCCCCGTAGTTCCGAGTAGTACGGCCAGATTGCCGGAGGCGGTGGTGTTCATTATTTTGATAATGCCGAGTGCCCCGACGCGAGAAGCGGAATGATGCGATTCGATCGCGATTTTAGCATCGGGAACGGCATTTACGCCGCCTGCGCCTGTACCGACGATCACGCCAATCCGATCATGCGGGTATGTATCGATTGCCAGTGCCGCGTCCCTGACGGCGTCCAATGCCGCGACGGCGGCGAAGCAGGCGGCGTCTGACATGGTGCGTCTTGCTTTTCTGGGTATGGCTGTCATGTCAGGATGACTTACGGGTGCATAAACACAGCATCGATATCCGAGTTGCATCATTTCCGGCATGAAGATCATGCCCGATCGCCCCGTTTGCAGTGATTGGACGACTTCTTCGGCAGAATTGCCGATGGAAGAAACGATACCCAGTCCTGTAATGACAACGCGATTCATCATGAAGGTGTCTTGTGCAGTTGGTCGGAGATGCGAGGCGGCAGCGGATGGTCAGCATGGTTCGGGTTCAGGCATTCAAGCCATTCGATGGCCTTGTCGAACAGTTCATTCTGCCATCGCAACTGTGAGAAGTCATGGTTGGCATTTTCGACGACGTGGATATCGCAGGGTGTCTGTTTGCGATATCGCCGTTTCAGTTCTTCGAGGTAGATATCATTGAACGGCGGATAAATCGGATCGAGTGAGCCGTAAACGAAGAGCATACGGCCCTGGCGGTCGATGAATTGTTTTGTGGCGTTCCAGAGTTTCTGATCGAGTTCAGGTCGCTTGTAATTGCCGGTAGCCATATTGACCAGAACTCTGCCGAGCCAGCGATACTGGCTTTTTCCGGTAAGCAGTTTGAACCAGCTTCGCCATTGAGTGATTTTTCGCAGGTATTGCTGGACAGCGATGCCGCTGCTGATATCATTTTCCGTCATTTCACCCAGTTCCTGGACCGGCAGAGAAGTCAGTATCAGAAAGCTGACGTGTTCGGCATTGCCGGAGGCCATCAGGGCACTGTATGCTCCGCCGCACAGTCCGAAAAGTCCGACGCGTGTAATTCCCGTTTCCCGCGTGAAGAAATCGATGGCAGCTTGATGGGAATGCGGGTTATCGAGGAACTGGTGCTTATAGTCCGTTACATTTCTGATGACGCCGGGGCTGTCGCCAATGCCCGGCGGGTCGTATCGCAAAGCGAAGTAGCCGTGACGGGTCAGGGCGCGTGCGAATCGGACGTAAGAACGATTAGTTCCTCTACGACTGCGTATTCCGGCGTTGATGAAGAGTATGCCCGTCTTTGTGGCTGTTTCACACGCCGGATCAGGTCTGTGGAGGATGCCGTACATCGGGCCGCATTTGCCCGGTATGGATACGATGGTTTCGAGATATCGGCGGCAGTCTGTCAACATATTCAGTATTATGTCAATCAGGCGAGTGTATGATCGAGCCAGTCGGCGGACTGGTTGAAGAGCTGGTCATGGCCGTACCAGAATCCAAGTTCACGGAACGCATTGCCGGGGTCGATCCAGAATATTTTATTATTCGTACGTATGATACGGATATCATTACTGCCGGTTTTCATGGTCTTCTGCAACGCGAGCAGGTCTTTCCGTGCGGCGGATCCGCCGATACCGGCAATCAGTGCGGGGCTTCCGGTTCGCCTGAGTTCATCCGTGTCACTGTTGAGGAATGACTGATAATGTGCCGTCGTGAGGGGGTATCCGAGAATATCGACTGTTTCTCCTGCGCTGAGCCTTTCGATGATCTTTTCACGTGATTCGACGATGCGGGCGGCCAGGACATTGGAGGACATGACCTGCATCCGTATGAAATTGTTGATGTATATTTTCAGATCGGCAATCGGTTCCCACATGATCAGGGCGTGTACTTCTGGAGTCATGGCGGCGGCCATTGCCGCCAGTGTTGCGCCGAGTCTGACACCGAATAGTACGATACGTGAATCGGATTGTTTAAGGAAATCATGTCGGACGCGATCGATATCATCGAGGTATGTATTGATCGTACAGTCCTGAAAGAGCCCGCTGCTGTCACCCGTGCCGCGGTAGTTGAACCGGATGACCTGGTATCCGCGGATTGCGAGCAGTCGTGCGAAATCGACGGTGATTTTCTGGGTAATGGCCGCTTCCTCGGCGAAGGGGTCGCAGAAAATCACACAGGTATTCCGGTCCGGCAGGCTGTTTCCCACGGGTTTATGGCATACGGCGAAAATCCTTGCTTCTTCAGGAGCGATGAAGAAGGGGTATTCCTGCGGAGTCGTCTGCGATTGAGTTGTTTCAGTCCGATTCATTTCCGGTCTGCCATCTGCCGGTACACAGATTCAATCCGATCGACCATGCCCCCGATGCTGAAAGACTGTTGGACAAGCTGTCTGGCGTTTTCACCCAAGGTACGTCGTTGATCACGATCATGAATCAGTGGTTTCAGTACATTGATCATGCCGTTTGCATCGCATGGTTCGACGAGATATCCGGTTCTGCCGTCAATGACGATTTCGCTCATTCCACCGACACGTGTGCCGACAATCGCCTTGCCCATCGCCATGGCTTCCAGTCCTGCCATAGGCAGTCCCTCGATATCCGAAGTGATGAGGAATAGATCGAAGCATTGAATGATCCTGTGTACATCGGATCGCCATCCGGTGAAATGCACATGATCGGCCATGCCAGACTGTTGCGTCAGTGTTTGCAGTTGATTGCGGTCAGGTCCGTCACCTGCGACGACAAGGTGAACCCGGCTATCTGTTTTGACCAGTTCGGAAACGACATTCAGCATCATGGGAATATTCTTGAACTGTGCCAGTCGGCAGGCGGTTCCGAGAATGACGGCATTCTCGGGCAGATTGAGTTCATGGCGCATATTCCGGCCGTTTTCGTGGGTACTCCGAATCAAGTCACAATCGATGCCGTTAGGAATGTACTGAATTTTGTCGGCCGGCAGTCCCTCGTTCAGCAGTTCCTCTTTGAGGACGGGATTGACGGTAATCAATTTCATGCAGGATCGCGTGAGCCGGAGATGGTATCGATGAGCCATTATCCTGGGCCATCGGCTGCGATAGACGTCGGCAAGTGATTGTGCCGTATTGACGTGGTAATGCGAGACGTGTGTTTTCAATCCTGCCAGCCAGGCGGCGGGGACGGCATAGAATGCTCCATTGACGGCATGCGAATGAAGGATATCGATCTGATAACGCTTGATCATGCTCGCGAGCCTGGGAATACTGGCAAGATCGTAGCGCCCTCGCTTTTCGAGTGGTTTAACGTTGAATCCCATGGCTCCGGCTTCATCGATGAATTCTCCGGTTGCCAGCGGTGTAAGAATAACCTCATGTTGCCGTTCGGCGAGTCTTTTCGTCAGTGCGAGTATGAATGTTTCCACACCGCTTCGGACGTGGCCGCCGAAGACGTGCATGATTCTCAACGGGGGTCCGGCTTGCGAAGATTGACTGGATAGCATGGTCGATTCAATCACAGGACGGATTGCCTGTTTCCGTTGCAGTCAGACCGATTGCAACTGTATGTGAGGGTTGTGGTTTACGTATCATATTCAGGCATTTCCAGAGAGTATCATTACGCAGCGCGAGGTTCATTGCGAGATACACGATGATGCCGATACCGACCGCGGCGATGATCATACCGAACATGGCAGGTGTAGTCGGCTGAGCGTAAATCGACTTCATGGCGAAGTGAGTCATTTTCATGACGCAACCGGCGGCCAGTGATGCCAGGAGAATCTTGAAGACCGGCTGGATGACATTCACGATGATTCTGCCCTGGATCATATGTTCGGCAATAAGAAGAAATACGATAGTTCGGGTGATTGCGATCATGGAGCTGGACAAGGCGATGCCGCCGAGTCCGAGCAACTGCATGAGTATCCAATCAAGTAGCGCATTGACAGTAACCGTGGCAATCAGCACGCCGAGGATCAATTTCAGTTGTCTCGATATGAGAAAATAATACATCAGGATGATCGCGCTGGCGGCGATGGGAACCCCGATGGACATATATCTGATGACGACAGCGGTATGCACCGCGGCCATTTCGGAAAACCGGCCGTAGTTGAAAGCGAGCTGCGTGATGGTCCCTGCGAAAAGAACAAGGGTGACGGCTACAGGAATCGTAATAAAACTGATGATAATGAAATTACCGGTAAAAAACCGTTCCAACCGGTCGTTTCGTTTCTGCCGGACCAGTTCCACCAGTTGGGGGTACATGACTTTATAGACCGGGAACGCGATGAGCAGGGGTATCAATCCGATGAGAACTGCTCCGAGACTCAATGCTGATACGGCGCCTTCACCGAGCAGTGAAGCGAACATCCGATCGACCGCAGTGGTAATCTGCCATGTCAGCAGGACCATGATGATCAGGCCGAATGCCTTCACGATCTGGATCATATCGTTATTGAACCATTGTTGATGAATTCCGCTGAAAGAGAGCTGGTTGAACATGATCGGAGAGAGGCAGATGACCTGCATGAAGCTGCCGGCAATAATGCCGACTGCCATACCACGGATACCCCAGAAATGAGTCAGGACAGCGGCGCCGGTGAGACTTCCGAGCGGCAGCCACATGGCACAGAACGCGGAATAGATGAATTTACGATTAGCGTTTTGAATGCTGTCGAGTACGGCGTAAAGGTTGGTCGCGATGATGGCAAATGCCATGAGTCGCGTCATCCAGACAGCGTCCCGGTATGGCTGCGGTTCCAGTCCCGGTGCGAGCAGGAGCATGATCTGATCGGCAAATAGAATATAGGCGGCGGTAATCACGAGTGAACCGAAAAGTGTCAAGGCGAGAAACTGGCCGGCCAGTCGTGTAGCGGCTTTTTGTCCCTGGCTGGCGGATACGCTGGAATAGGTGGGTATAAGCGCCAGGTTGAATGCGATGGTCATGGGTGCAATCAGTGTGATGGGGACGAGCCTGGCCATAAAGAAAGCGTCGGTATCCGACCCGGCCCCGAATTTCATCGTCAGCAGGATGACCACGATAAAGCTGCCGACGGTCATCAGGCAACGAGTGAAGATCAGCGTGATGACCGAGACGATCATATTGATATGTGATTGGGCGGGGGACGTCATCTTCACGAATTTCAATGTGTGATAATGGTTATGTTGTTGGATGCCGCAGTTATTGTGTGGCGGGGATGACGATCGTTGTCGAAGAATTTGTTCGATCGCCGCTGAAGGCGTCATCGATATCGAAGCCGAGCAGAATACCCTGCTGGGTCATGAGCACGGGTCGAAGCAGGCGTTCGATGTTATTGGCGAAGCGTACCATATTGGTGATGGTATTCGGCGGGACATAGAGTATATCACCACCCTGGACGTAGGACAGTCCTTTGGGATCCCCTTCAGTCAGTGTGCTGTTCATATCGACCAGATCATGTTTGAGTTCATTGCCGTTCTGCTTGAGGTGAACAACCTGTTTCGTATTGGCGCCGAGCGTGAAACCACCGGCCAAAGCAACCGCTTCAAGGGAGGGGGTGTTGCCGTAGATCGAATAAATCCCGGGTCTTGCCACTTCACCCAGGACGATCACTTTCTGGCTTCTGGCGATTTTGATTTCGACATTGACCTGTGGATTGACGAGGTAGGGTTTGAGTTTTTCGGTGATTTGTGTTCTCAGATTATTAGCACTGAGCAGTCGTGTATCGATTTCTCCGACCAGCGGCATGAAGATAACGCCGGTGCCGGGGATGGTGATGGTTCGGTTCAGGTCCGGTTCGCGGTAAACCTGAATTTCAATTTCGTCACCCGGCCCGAGTTGGGCGTCTTCGATGGTAATCCGTCGGGGTGTTTCGCTTGCCGGGGATTTATCGGCGGCTCTGCATCCGCCGCAAGCAAGCATCGCGGCGAGGCAGGTTGACAGGATGGCATAGGATATGGCTGGTTTAATCGTTTTCATTTGTATTGTTATCCATAATAACGGATTTGTCGCCATTTTGAGTTGCATGTTGATATTCAAAAAAAGGTTGACCTTTGGAGTAAATACAGAGCTACGTGTTAAACCCGGTAAAGGTCAATTGAAAATACCCAGACTCCGTCCCCTTCAAAATTACATATGTGAAAACAGGTAATTTGAAGTCGGCCACACATTCGTGTTGTTACGGATACGCCAAATGGGCGTTAACTGCGTTTCCTAACGCAATCCGTACGGTAATCGGTATGCAATATTGATCTATCCGCTACCCATTGCTGGGGTCGGCGGCATGAATCAACCGATATCACAGATCGATTCAAAAATCGCCGTTATGAGCCGGAATCAGTGCAATACTATGCGATTTATCCTTTTACAGATAACTTGGGGTTTTCCCCACCAGTCAAATATTTATAAGGCATCTCACATTTACCGGCGGTTTGCGAGGCTTTAAGTAGTCCATGATTATGTCCTTAATTACTGTTTATGTCAACAGATGGACATCAGTCTTTCGTGTGGATGAGCGGGTGGGGTGGTAGGTAGAGGAGGGGGCGGTAATCGGGCAGACGGAAATGCGTTCGGATCTATCGGCGATAAGTTGAATCCGGGTGCTTGTATCGCTAGAGTACGTTGCCCACATAACCATGGCAACGTTAATGTCGACAAAATGGTATTACCTGAGAAGTCACCCTGTATTCAGGTGTCGTCCAGTCCACACGATGGTGCGGTTGATGGCATGGCGGATACGATGCCTGCTGAGATGGTCAGCGGTGATTGCATTACCACGTTTCAGTGCTCGTTTTTATCTGCCGGCCCGTTGGGGCGGACAGGGCACGACCATGATTTATGCGACGCGTGATCAATACGAGGTCGAATTGAGTCAGCTTGACCGATTCGTGAATCCGGGTGATGTATTTGTCGACGCCGGTGCGAATTGCGGGATATTTACGGTTGCTGCTGCCTGTGTGGTGGGGAAGAAGGGCAGAGTATTATCATTTGAGCCGGCGTTGGAAGCGGGGAAAATACTGCGTCGGAATATTGCATTGAACGGCCTGGAACACGTGACGTACATACCGGCGGCTCTTTCAGATAGGGACGGTCGCAGCCGCCTGTATCACCATGGCGGGCCGGTGGCCTATTCGCTTGCCGATGATCAGACGGGGCCGTGTGATGATTATGAAGAGATTGAAACGATCACGTTGGACAGATGTGCAGCGGACGCAGGGCTTTCTGCAATCAACATGATCAAGATGGATGTCGAGGGTGCTGAGGAGCTGGTTCTTCGCGGCGGATCGGGGATTATCAGGTCATCGCGGCCTCATATTCTGTTCGAGTTGAATCCCATCGCCGCCAGGCGTTTCGGTCTGAGTACGTATGGTGCTTGGGACTGGTTGAAGGCGGAGGGTTATCGATTTTACGTGATGGATGATAATGGCAGGATGGTAGATTTGATGACGCCGCCGGAAGAAGGGCAGTGGGAGCATCGCAATATTATCGCGGTTCATACTGACAGAAACATGTTTTGAATACGGCGTCATCCTGACAGATGCCTCGATAATATTGTATTATAATTGTTCGTTTCGTTATGACGGCAAGGGAGAGTCGGACTGTTCACAAATTGATGATGAAATGCTTTTCGACCAGGCAGTTTGACGATTCTGTTATATGAATAAACCGAATTTATTTATTGTAGGTGCGCCGAAATGCGGCACGACATCGATGCATGAATACCTGTCGCAGCATCCGGATATTTTCATGTGTCTTCCGAAAGAGCCGTATCATTTTCTGACGGATATGCCGCATCAGTTCAGGTATGATTATGACGCCTACATGAAGCTGTTCCGCGAGGCAGGCGATCAGACTTATTGGGGCGAATCGAGTGTCTGGTACCTGTATTCACGTGCTGCCGCCGGTGAAATCTGGAAATATTGCTCTGAAGCGAAGATAATCATCATGCTGCGTGAGCCGGTGGGCATGTTGTATTCGCTGCACGCCCGTTCGCTGCACACGGTGAATGAAGACATCTTCGATTTCGCAGAAGCGTTGGCGGCGGAGCCTGATCGCAGGGAGGGGCGGCGTATACCGGAGTCATCGCATTTTCCTGCGGGGCTGCAGTATCGTGAAGTGGTTGATTACGCACCACAGGTCGAACGCTATTTCGATACTTTCGGTACTGAGAATGTCCATGTCATTCTGTTCGACGATCTGATTAAAGATACGCTTGGGGTATTCAAACGGACATTGTCTTTTCTCGGTTTACCTGATTGCGAGGTTGATCTGTCGAAAAAGAACGTAGCCGGTCCGCTGCCGAATCTCGCGATTCAGCGGTTTTTACGTCGTCATCTGCCGCTGCGTCGTATGATACACCAGGTGATACCCAATCCGATCATCGAGGGGATTCAGGCGGGGATTGCGGTGTGGACCCAGAAACAGCGTCCCCGCAGGCCGAACCCTGAATTACGTCGTCAACTCGAGGTGGAATTCAGGCCGGGTGTGGAGCGTCTTGCCCGGTTGATCGGCCGTGATCTGAGCCACTGGTATGCGAATTCCGATGACTGACGGCGTCCCGGCCGTCGGCCGGAGTCGAGCCGGCCCGAGCGGATTCCAGTTGGATGATGGACATGGAAGCGCCGCACATGGCGATAATGGTCCAGGCGTATTTGCTGCCCCACATCGGGTACCAGTTCAGGGAATAGGTAAATGTGATGAAGCCGCATATGAGTGCAGCGGCGAGGTATTTCATATCACGATCGGGTGCGTATCGGTAACAGTAGACCGCCTGCAGGAAGACGGCGAGTTGGAAGAGGCAATAGAACACGAGTCCGACGAGGCCGTTTTCAGCGAAGATGCCGAGGTAAATATTATGCGGGACGGGGATGACCTTGCGAGGCAGGAATGGCGAGTGCCTTTTGACGTCCGGGTATTCCTCGCGGAAATTGCCTGTGCCGATTCCCAGGATGGGATGTTTCCTTCCCATTTCCCAGGAGATCAGCATCATTTCCTTGCGGAAATTGGTAGAAAAGCTGCCGACATTCTTTTTTCCGGAGATCCGGTCGAATACCGCGAGTTGGGGAAAGAAGAGCATGATGGCGATGAAGGCGGCGATGAGCATGCCGATAGCCGAACCGATGATCAGGCTTTTATACCGCATGGGTGCCAGGACCAGGAAAAGCCCCATGTTGATGAACAGGAAAAGCCACAGTGCTCTGGCGCCTGCGGCGATGACATTGACAGTCATCAGAATAATGAGGAATCCGACCAATCCCTTCAGCGGCCATTTATCGGCTGTACAAAACAGATAACACGCCAGTCCAAGCTGGATCAGCAACTGGGCGCCGTGTATACAGGGGTCGCGTGACAGGCCCTGAATACGAAAGGTGCCCGTTACCTCGGTGAACATATCACCTCTTGCCAGCACATCGGAGTACCGATCAGCTTCCAGAATCGCTTCCTGCGCCACGATTTCGTAGACCCCGGCGAACCCGGTGATAAAAGCGCTGAGCACGAATCCCCAGATGCACATTCTCAGGCTGAATCGATCTCGCATGACGTACAGCAGCAGCATATAGAACACGAAAAGCCCGAGGCGCATAATCGTCGGCTGGACGGCGTTCATGGGAAATCGCGATACAATCACTGACAGGAGTGTTGAGCCGATGAAGAGTAGAATCAGTATCGGAACAGGGCTTTCTCGCAGCAGTTGAATTGGTAGTGTGTCTTTTTTCCAGAGTGTTTTCCAGCCGCAGCAGGCTATCAGTAATGCCAGAAACAGGTAGCTGAGTGTGATCCCTTCATAGTCCTGAACTGTCGATCCGCCGAGAAGCGAGAAGACCTTATCCAGCGGAAATACCAGAAGCATCAGGAAAAGCAGTATTTCCTCGATCCGGATATTCTTAATGGTTCTTATTGGTTCAGTCATGTTCGAATACGTCATGCGCGATCATGCCGGGGAATCACGGTGCCGACTCGACCGGTTCAATAAATACCGGATCGGAAGTCAACATGACCGTCAGTACATGATCATTTGTTGTAAGCGTTTCCCGACGGTAGGGTTCGGACGCATTCTGGTGGGTGTTTGACGTTTGATTGAAATCAATACGAGTAGCGGTTGCTTGGGGGGTTGGTATTTCGAATGCGAATTCCTTTTTATCATTTTCACACCAGACGACGTATACCCTGTGGTCGCCGACATTGAGAAGATAGGCGTAGATATCAGAGTCGGAGTCGGTCATACGTGTGATTGAATCGTACATTTTGATTTTATCGACCAGGAGTTGATAGGCATAAAACGACGGTCTTGCGCTGCCGTCCCTGCGGCGTAATCCCTGGTAGGTCCAGTTCCGACCGCCCCAGTAGTCTTCGGGCCAGTCCCGGAAATTGGCGTAATTGACGCCTTGTAATCCCAGTTCCATGGCGCACAAGGCTTTTTTAATAAGTGAACCGGCCTGTTTCCGTTCATACCACCGGGTCCATTTTTCGTGTTCCGGGTGTTTGGGCGTGCTGATACTCTTGTGGATCAGGTCGCTCTGGGATTTCGAGAGATCGAACTGGTAGATGCTGTCGAGCATGGGTGCTGCTGCGGCATCACCGGCCCAGATGGGTTTATCATATCCGTTTTCTTTCATCTGCGCCCTGATCCATCCGACGACGCCGTACAATCCCTGATAATCGTAGTTGTAATGGATACTGACGACGTCGAACCATCTGTTATATGTCAAGCTCTGCTTGATGAACTCGAAAGAATTCCTTCGATGTGACGGGAATTGATCGATGCGGTTCTGAAGTTCCTTATTTCCGGGCCGGTCGTCGAAGACATCGCCGAAATTGATCCCGGATAGCATGATCCGGCAGTCGGGATTGGCCTCGTGAGCCGACTGGTAAGCGATCTGAAGCAGTCGCTGGTATTCCCCGGCGGTACCTTTCCAATAGCCGGGATGTTGAGCCTCGCTTTCGATGGCGAAATATTGAACGGGGAAAAGCAGGCCGGGCAGATCGTCATGTCCGTCCATGTCATAACGTTCAGCCATAGCCTGGATAAAAGCGCCGTAATATTTCCAGAATCCCTTTTTCGGCGGCGTGGCTGTTTCGGGGCCGAGATTGCTGCCCGGGCTGTTGGCCCAGTCATTCTTAGAACTGACGACGAGTTGGGCGTTGACAAATCCATTGGCCTGATATTCCATGATGAGTCGGTCGAGCAGTCGCCAGTCATAGGTATGTCGGCCGCTGACCGGTTCGGACGGTTCAAAACGTCCCCACATGACCGGGCCGATTCTTACCCATGTTGCACCGATCTGACGGTATCGTGATGCGATACCGACTCTTGCATATTCGATACCGAAACCGAATGAGCCCTCTTTGACCGTGGGTGCCTGATCCGGGATATCGATCGTCGGTTCGGAAATAGCGTTCAGTTCACGTTCGATCTGATCGAGCAGTTCAGCGAATGTCGTCCAATCGCGGCGTTGCTTTGCACGATCAAGTTTTGTGATCATCGGCGTGATATGACTGAGGTCATGGCCGCTTTCCTTTTTGATATGGTAATCCGTCTGTACGGCCAGAAATTGTTTCTGCAGATCTTCGGCGTTCCGGTTATTGCGATTCGGTCCTGCACACCGGCCGGCAGTGCATAAAGCAGCAAGAAGAGCGATGAGCACAATGCTGGTGATCGTTATTTGTCTGTTCATTGATTTAAGCACCTTGTAAAGCGGATTGCCTGATCACTGACAAAATACCATCGCTCATTCAAAGAATTCAGCGATAGGATGTGGGATGTAATTCTGGTAATCACTGAACAGCACGCCGACGGTTTTGATGCCCTGATCCTGAAATTGCCTGCAGGTGTTCAACGCCAGTTGCCTTGGTGTCTGAAAGGCACGCACCTGCAGCAGGACGCCATCCAGTTCACCAGCAAGCATCATGGGGGTGGCGGTAAACGGCATGCAGGTAGTGTTGACCAGGGTGCAATCAAATCGTTTTTTCAGTTCGCTGACCAGTTGCCTGACGTTTGTCCGGTCAATCGAATCGTAGAAACCCGGTTCTTCAAGTCCGGCAGGCATCAGGTGAAGGAATTCGCCGGTGTCATCGGGCTCATTGAACGGCGTGACGGCATTATCGAGCTGTTGATCACCTGCGAGCACCTGAATCAGGCCGGGTTTCGGCGGGATTTTCGCCAGGTGGTGGAGTTCGGGATGTCTCCAGTCGGCGTCGATCAACAGGGTTTTTTTGCGGTATTTTGCGAGTTGACGTCCCAGTGCAATTACCGGTGCTGAACCGGCGTCCTGTTCACGCAGGCCGGCAAGCAGTAGTACGGGATGGGACTGCATATCGACAAGTGAGAGGAGCCGTTCGATCCATACGCCGTTGTCATGCGCGGCGGTATTATTCGTTTTGTGACTATTGAACAGAGAATGAAATGATTTGAGGAACAAAGCATGACCCTTTTACATCAGGCTGTTCTTTATAAAGCCGCCGCCTTGTTGATGACGGGCAGGTTGAGTGTTTTCTCGACTTCCTGCGGCATATTGAACGCATCATTGAGGAATTCGACCGCGAACACGGAACCGAGAGCGATAAAGATCGCCAGTGCTGATGTCAGGTAGGTAATCATTTCCCAGTCGGGGTAATCCGCTTCGGCGTGTTCGGGCAGGTCGGCACGATCGATCAGTCTGATATCCCAGTCGCCCGATGCGGTCAGTTTCTGTACTTCCAGTTGAAGCATTCTGTCCTGAAGAGTTGAATACCGATCCGCATGGGATTCTTTTTCCCGAACGAGCCGATCATATTCCGGTTCGTTTCGGTAATAGGCATCAAGTTCATTTTCGAGTAATTCGAGTTCGTCGGTCCACGCGTCCATTCTTGCTTGTGAAGCGGCGGTCTCTGCCTTGAGTTTCGCCGCCTGGAGCAGTAGTTCCTGTCGGATCGGATTGGCGATGGTGGTGACACTTTCAGGTATCATTCCCGGTTCAGCGGTCAATTGATGATGCAGCGCGTCGATTTTAGCCTGAAGGACCGCCACTTCGGGGTGTAAAGCTGCTTTTTCGACCATTAATGCGGCGAGTTGGCCGGAGACGGTGTTGGTCGAGCTCTGCAGTTCCTGTACAACGGGGTTGGCGGCATTGACGGTTGATGAAACGATCGTCGGGTCATATCCGTTCAACTGCAGTTCGATATCCGCGACTTTCTGCTCGGTTTCACGTAATGAGACGAGTGAAGCGGCACGTGCGTTATCAATTTCATCGAGCCGCTTCAGCAACAGTTCCCGTTTACCTTCGATCATACTGGTGTCGTGTTTCAGTCTGAATGCCATCAGTTTCTGCTCGGTCTGCATCAGACTTTCTTCGGCCATTTTGACCTGATTCCGGATCAGCAGGTAAATATCTTCTGCGCCTTTCTGTACGATGGATTGTGTTTTGTTGACCAGCAGGTCGGCCATGAAATTGGCGATTTCCGTGGCGAGGATGGGCTGAGGGCCCCAAATGGTCAGATTGATGATTTCGGTATCCTGCTGGACCTGTATATCCATGTACTTGCTCTGGAGTTCATCAATGGCGTCTTCGATACTGTTATCTGTTTTCGGTGAGAGGATACCGAGGTATCTGCACAGATCGACGGGGCTACGAATGATGGTTTTTGCATAATACTTGATATAGTCTCGTGGTTCTTTCAATTCTTTCGGCTTATGGAGATTGAAGTAGAGTACGGCCTGTTTAGCCAGGCCGTGGCTTTGCGAAAGTTCGACCAGGTTCCTTGCGGGATTAACCTGCATATTCGGCATGCCGGGTGTTTCGAGTTCATGAAAGACGATCAGTTGCTGGCGTGGATTAGGCCTGACGAGTATGAGAGCGGTAGCACGGTAAGCCGGCTCGACCATATAGACGGCGGCGAAAGTGATGATGAAGGTGGCGATGAACATGACAATCGCCGCCCATTTACGTTTGAAAAGAATAAACGTACCCTGTCGAAGCAGTTCTTTCGGTGTGGGGACGGCATGGTTTTGTTGCAAAGTCATGTCAGGTTTACCGGGTGATTCTATTGTGATTTATCTCCACAGTCTGCGGCGTGCATTGATCGCGGGGGTAAGCCGCATCAGATCAAGCGGTTATTCCGCTGTATTTCCGAGCCTGTATGGGCTGAACAACTCCGCCTCTGGTTTCCGCTGTGGGTTGGTTCAGTCAATCCGTTTTCGACCCCATGGGGCACCTGCTACTTACCACCATGTAAGACCCTTAATTATAACAACCTGTGGGCGGTATTTCCGGGAAATGATTTGGCGGCACAAATTAATACCGGTCGATCTTTATTATACCGGTTTTTTACGGTTGTCGTTTGAAGGTTATCCGGTGGTTATTTGATATAGCCGAGGCTTTTCAGGCGTTCGACGACGAGCCTGTCATTCTGTTCGTTTTGTTGCGATGTCGTGGCGTTTGTGTTGTGGGGTTGATGTGGCGAGCCATAGCGAGGCGGGTTTTCGGAGACAAATTTATCGTTAAATAGTTCTTTGAGGATTCTGCCATCGAGATCGTTCGGAACCGGGAGGTTCATGGCATAGAGCAGTGTGGGGAGAATATCCTGAAGTTGAGCGTTATCGAGGGAGGCGTGGTTTCTGATCCCTGGGCCGTATGCGGCGAGTGTCCCTTTCAGGCGGTGTGTTCCGGACCCCTGTGTCCAGGTAGTGGGCGCGAAGACATCTCTGCCGGGAAAAACCTCACCGAGGTAATTGCCTTCATCGAGCAGGAAGACGATATCGCATGCCCGGTTGCAATAGGGGCCGGTGTAAACATCTTCACGTTTATGCACATCGTTACCGATCAGTTTACCTGTTTCCGGATCCCGCAGTTCTTTGAGTCGGCCGATGATATCGTCGCGGAGTTGTTCGTATTCGCTGCCGGGATTGACGATGCCGTTGCTTTCACGACCTTTGAGGTTGATTCGAATACCTTGTTCACCGGCGAGCATCGAGAACGCGCGGGTACGATCCCAGCGGATATTGGCGACGTTGTCACGTCGTTTTCCCTTGGGGTATGGCAGTTTGTAGAGCAGGTCCCAGATATCGATATTCCGCAGCAGTTCTCTGAATTCAATCAGGCGTCTCTGTTGATTGACGTTTTTCATCTGGTAGGTCAGGAAACCTTCCTGCTCGAGCCAGGTGTTGATGTAGACGATTTTTCTGAGTGGGCCGAAGCCGTGGTCAGATACGAACATGACAAGCGTGTCGTCATCGGCCGATTCGCAAAGTTGTTGTATCTGTTCGTCGAGGAACCGCATGTAATCATAGGTCAATTTGATGTATTTTGGGTTTCTGTCACGATCGTCATCCGGATCGAGATAGCTCCATGCGACATGCTGGAGAAAATCATTTTCGGAATAGACCATCATGAAGAAATCCCAGTTGTAGGTCTGGAGCAGTTTCCGGCAATAGCGAGTACGTTGTACGGCGCTGCGTTTCAGAGCCTTGATACACTGAGGGAATCGGAATCGCGAGTAATGCCGGATACTCACTTCGATAATGTATTCCCCGAGTTCGGTCCTGAGCCTGTCGTATAGATCTGGCGGGTGGGTGAAGTTGACCTGTGTACTGGGGGTGAGAAATCCGGTGATCATGGCCCCGTCGATCTGAGCGGGTGGGTAAGTCAGTGGGACATTGACGACGATCTGTTTTTTATTTTCCCTGTTGAGGATGGACCATAAAGTATCGGACTTGATGGTATTACTGTTTACGATTCCAAGCGGCTTGTCGTATGACTCGTAAGCGGCGAACTCGAATATGCCGTGTTTGCCGGGATTTTTCCCGGTCATGAATGTAGTCCACGCGGGCGGTGTGAGTGGAGGATAGACGGACTTCAGGTTACCCAAGGCGCCGCGATCGAGCACGGACTTCATGAACGGCATCGTACCATCTTGAGCGAGTCTTTTAATGATATCGGGATTTGCGCCGTCCAGGCCGATGACCAGGACCTTTTTCGGTCTCGTATTCGCTTGTTCAGGCATCAGAAGTCACCATCTCGTTTTCCTGCGTATTGCTGTATTCTTTTTGGTTTGTGTTAAGCTGTTTTGCCTGCTGTTGCTGATATACACCGGTTGCGCCCGGCCTGGTTGCTATGGGTAAAGTCCTGATGATAATCCGCTGTGGTGTTGTGACGGCGTGAACCGGTATTTTCCATCCTGCGGGTTTCAGGTTCTTCGCCACCAATATAGCGGTTTTCCATATGATCGCCAAATCCAGCCAAAGGGATTGGGATTTGATGTAGACGAGGTCGTACTGGAGATTTTCGTGTATGGGTCTGTTACGGACCGGGCTGATCTGCCAGAGGCCGCTGATGCCGGGTCTGACCTTCAGTCTGAATCGCTGTCGTGCGGTGTACTGTTGAACGATGAACGGCATTTCGGGCCTGGGTCCGATGATGCTCATATCACCTGTGAGCACATTGGCGAACTGGGGCAGTTCATCCAGTTTTGATTTTCGCAGGAATCGTCCTACGCGTGTGACCCTGCTGTCAGTTTCATCATTATCAGGGCTGACTGCATAGGCGGGTGTTGAGGAAGACATGGTGCGAAACTTATACAAGGTGAACAATCTGCCGTTCCGGCCGACGCGGGTTTGTGAGAAGAAGATGGGTCCACGGGAATCGAGTTTGATTGCGAGTGCGATCAATGGGTAGAGCGGCAGCGTCACCAATACAATGGTTGCGGCGACGCCGATATCGAAAACCCGTTTGATAAGGTAATACAACCAGCCCGGTTGTTCTGCATGATTACTCGTCATGCCGTGCGAGATACGGTAGCTCCTGCTCCAGATGCTGCTCATCGTGCCCCTCCGTGCGCTGGTGTTATTCATGTAATTCTTACGTTATATTTACAGTTTTGTAATAACAACTGTGTCTTTCACCTGCCTCCTGTTTACCCTGTACCTTAGCCGTTGATTCGATGCGGGTTATTCAGGAGTATCCCTAATGCTTCTCCCTTTCTCGTTATTGCTTACCGCAGAGTGAAGAATGTACACCATAACATGAATTGACAAGCAGTCAAAATCGTAATGATGTTCATTGGGGCCGTTCTAATACAAAATTATTTGTATGTGAGAAAAGCGTAGGTTTTGAACTCGGGACAAGGGTGGAAATTTTACCTATTTTGCCAATAGCGCGTATCTGATCACCCATAGATAAGGGAGAACCCTGACGCGTGAAGTGGTGAGCCGGTCGATTCGTCGAGTCAGAAAAGGGGGTTTCCGGCCGATCCGGGAGAAAAATATCGGACTCGGGCTTTACAACGGTAATGGAATGGCTATCCTGATACAACGTTTCAGTGAAGGACACAGCCAACAAACCAACCTCTTACGGAGGGTAATCAAATGAACGTCAAGCAGAACAAAGTGATTATGGTAATTGCGGTTTTCATGATGATAGTATTCGCCGGTCAGATCCAAGCGGCCAGTGTGATCGATTTAGCCGGGCCATTAACGGCGGGTCCTACGATACAGTTCAGCCAGGATGGAGTCATACTGGATGCAACGTCGCTGGCATTCAATCCAGGCCCTGTGCCGGCCGTCGTGGTACAGAGTGCTCTGGGACTGGGGGTATACAGTCTCGGAGAACAGACCATACCTGAACAGATCCAAGTTGATGGTGTAGATGCGACCGAGGCACTGGTGCTGTCGTTTGACCATGTCGTCAAGTTGGAGCAGATACTGTTTTCAGTGATTGACCAGGTTGGCGATGAAGTCCGGATTCTGGATGGCGATTTCAATCTTCTGGGTGACGTGGTGCTGTCACCGGGTGTGAACGGCAAGCAGGTTGTCAGCTTGAATGAAGTGATCGGCCAGCAGTTTGCGGTGACGGTAACGGACCCGAGTGATGCCTATACCGTCAGTGCGTTGCAGTTTTCGGTTGTGCCGGTTCCCCATGCTGCATGGATGGGATTCGGGATGCTGGGGAGCATGATGTTTTCGCGTTACGTCAGAAGAAGGCGTGCGGTGACCTGCTGAGTCGTATAGGTGTTGAGACGGCTTTCGGTTATTTCGAAAGGATGACAAATTAACACTACAGCGCTATAAAAGCTCAAGTTTACCACCGGGGCAAGCCG
>CAYRND010000035.1:0-29035 GCA_964425365.1 uncultured Phycisphaeraceae bacterium | reverse complement strand
GGGGGTGGGAGTGACCGGGGAATATATCTGCGGATGGTGGAGAATGGTTGCGGCTGATTGTTATCGTGCAGGTTCTTGTCCGTCTTGCTCGAAGGCTTCAGCGAATTGAGAACATGGGTGATTCATTGAATGATGTGTGCACTATGCGTGCCGCCCCATCCGAAGCGTCCCTGAGGGCACTGCTTCGAATTACGATTGGGGGGGGCCGATTCATTCGACCTGCCTGTCGGATTTGGTGCCGAGGCGGCATAGTCCGCGTATCATATCCCGCCAGGTGATGATGCCGATGGGCCAGCCGGTGTCATCCACAACGGGCAGGCAGGAAACGTTATGCTCGAGCATGATTTTCGCCGCGGCCCGGACTGACATCTGCGGCGAAACGGTAACGGGTTTGCGGCTCATGATCTGATGTACACGTCGGTCGAGTGTCGCCAAGTCCTGCGGCCGTTCTGCCATTTTCTCGATGAAGGGGCTCAGGTTCTTCAGCAAATCACGGTCGGAAATCACGCCGAGCAGTTGATGGCTTTCGACTACGAGCAGATGATGAAACTTGTGTTTTGCAAAAAGCTGACGCACCTTCCTGACGGTATCGTCCATGCTGATCTTGTACACGCCGGTGGTCATGATATCACTGACGTTCATTGCGTAACCTTTCACCGATCGGGTGAATCTGTTCGTCAGTTACGGCCAGTCGCATGCGGCATTCAATCGGGAATCCAGCGATAAAGGACGACCTTACTGTGATAATCCTCTTCGACGAGGATCAGGTATTCACCGTTTTCCCGTTTCATTGCCTGGACCCCGTTGGGAATATCGACCCACCCGGTTTCCTCGATACCGCCGATTGTGTTATCCGGCTCGATGGTTCGCACCGGTTTGCCGGTCTTGTTATCGAAGACCCAGACTTTGGCACGGGACTGAACACCGACAGTAAAGAGATAGTCACCCGCGGCGGTCATGGCGATGGTCGTGACCTTCGGATTCGATTTCAGGTCCCACGGCGTGAGCATGGTGTAGCGGTACTTGCGGTTCCCTTTTGACCAGTCATCGTAACGTGCGATGACCTTTCCGGCGTCTTTCCACCAGTCGGGGTTGAAGGGATATTTATCTGTATAGCCGCACAGGTACATGGTATCGGAATCCGGATGATATTCGATGCGTGTAACGGAGTTGAACGGTTCGGGCAGCGTCTCCTCGGTCATACTCTGCCATGCGTAGATGGGGTTACCGTGTTTATCGAATCCCTGCAGCGGGAATTTCCTGATGGCGTGCGGATTGGTGATAGTCTGCCAGATATCGCCGTTCGTATCGACCCACCATCCCCATCCACGTGTGCCGCCCTTGCTGGTCGAGTGATATTCATTTTTATCGAAATCACCTTCGCCGTCGGAATCTCGCCAGATCCAGAGTCCTTTTTCCGGTTGATGCGGTGGCCAACCGGGCGTTGCGTGATAGTCCCACGCCTTACCGTGTCGCGGGTCGTTCAACGTATTGGGTATCATCCCGGAGGGTACGGCGATGTAGCCGTCGAACCGGTATATGACGAAGTGTTCGGAGTACATCCCTGTTGCGAACATGTAACGTTGGCCGTCGTTCATCCGCCGTATGAACGGCGAAGTGATATGGTGGTTATCATTGGTCAGCCAGAGTCTGGGATCTTGAGGATATTTCGTAGCGTCGAGGGTATAAGCCTTGAACGTCCAATCCTGCCCCGGGGGCCGGGTATAGTCGATGACGTAATGTTCCTGCCGGCCGAATATTTCCGTCCCGTCCGATGCCGGATCAAAATCATCGACATCGACGAAATTGAGGCAGACGAGTTCCCAGACCAGTTCACCGTCGGGTTTGAACTTCCGCATGATACTGCCCTGTTCACTCATACTCACGTAGATATTGCCGTGCTTATCGGTCTCGGCGCCTGAAATCCCCCAGAACTTAAGCGGCTCGACCAGGCCGGGCGTACCGGCTGCGATTCCGCCTTCCCGGCCGAAGGTATCGACCAGTTTGGGCTGTTCGGTGACATCGTAGAAGAGCACCTGGTGTCTCGGCCCGTTGTCACCGACGATGAGTCGGCCCCGGTTATCGATGGCGATCGTCGTCGGCAGCCAGGCCGCGTGTTCGGCATGATCATTGACAACGGCTTCTTCGACGAACTGTTTACCGTTGAACGCATAGTGTCTGATTGTCGCGGGTATTTTCTTATTTGCGAGCCGCCAGTATCGTCCATCATAGAGCACATCACGTTTCACTCCGCCGACGGCCCAGATGTGTTCGCCGTTTTCGGAGATGCACACATCGCCGGGGTTGGTCAGTTTGATAGTAAACTCGGGTTTGAACGGTTTTGTTTTCGACCGGTCGTAAACTTTCACGGCGTGGTTATCGGTATCGCTGACGACAATCCACTTCCCGGCGACCGCCAGTCCGACTGGCTGATAATCGATGGGCAGATTCACATTGGTTTGTGTACCGGCGTAGGTATATTCACGAATCCACGCCTCGGCGATCGGTCCGAATTTCGGTTCACGCCTGATATCGGTGAGGTAGACTTTTTTGTTTCCGCGGTCGACGGCGACGCAATCGCCGTGTGCATTACGGCAGTTACCGATAACTTTACCGTCTTCGTAAATCCCGGCCTCACGATGTGCTTCATCCCAGTGGCTGCAGGTGAAGACGCGTCCGTCTTCCGTAACGGCCATGGCGAAGACGAAGTCCTGCACCCAGTTCCCGCCGCCACCACTGAAGCTATTGCCCAGCCAGGTGGTGATGACTTTATCCGCCAGAGCAACCGGGCAGAGAACCGAAGTGATCAGAACCATCGCCATTGCCGCCGGTAACGCCCATTTTTTCGTGATATGTAGAACATTCATTATGTCAACCTCTTTTCATAAAAAGTCTATTCAGGTAATAACGGAATCATACAGGCATACGGGCATAAAAAAAAGCCCGTGACACGTTGTAAAAACGCATCACGGGAATATTCGGCCTATTGCTGTGTATATCACCTATCCGAGACATGCCCCTGTGAACGCATCCCAGACCACAGGAATGGAGAGCAGAGATTTTTCTGCTGCCAATCAGCCGTTGGGGCCTGCGCCGGGCTTGATGGCCTCGGTCGGACAGGCGTCGATGCAGGCACCGCAGTCCTCGCATTTGTTCATATCGATAACCGCGATGTTATTGTCGTTCAGGGTAATTGCTTCCGTCGGACAGACATCGACACATGACCCGCAACCGCCACATTGTTCTTCATCAACCCAGGGCATATTCAACTCCTTGTTTCAAAATCTATCGGAACAAAAACCTGTCGGCTGGCGATGGTATGCGAGCATACCGATGCCTGCCGGTGACTTGGAATTTTATACCTGATCGGTTCAGAGGTAAAACCGCAAGGTCCCATCATGCGATGATTCACCAAATTTCTTTCTGTAACCGGCATTTGTAAGACTAATTACGATATCAACGGTTAGAAGGTTTGTGCCGGTCAGCGAGACTATTTCGATTTAACGGTTTAATCCGGTTGTAACGATCAGGAAAAAAAATGATACCGATTGTAACGATCAGGCAAAGTTGACTCCCGTTTCAGTCGATCGCAGATGGTGGAAGCGGTGGGAAAGTCGGAACGGTCGCAGCGGAAAGATACAAATAGTCGGGAGACGTCATGCGGAAGTGCGGAATCTGTTCAGAATGTTGTAATGTACTTGCTGTAGACGAGTTACAGAAGAAAACCTTTCAAAAATGTTCGCATATGTGCGAATTAGGGTGCCGAATTTATTCACAGCGTCCCGGCTCCTGTCGCGATTATCGGTGTTTGTGGCTTGAGGGCCATCTGGGAGACGAGGATCGTCCGGATAAGCTGGGTGTAATTTTCACCACGACCGATCATCCGGAATGGGGGACGTTGATCATGCTGGTGGAATGCGAGCCGGGTGCCATGGACCAGGCTCGTGTGAAACTGGCGATCGACCGGATTGTTGACGAGCGGCCGATTGTTCTGATGCGTAAGAACCAGACCATGGTCCTTCTGCCACCGCAGACGCTTCCCCAGACATCGCCGCAGCCGGTGGAACAGCCTGTCCCACTTACCATCGACCGTTCAGCTAACCCGGTTGTTGCGGCCTGAACGGATCACTTAACCGGGTGCAGCCTGATTGACCTGTCGGAATCGCTCCATTCGATTATCATGGTCGATAACTTAACCGCCTTGGCGGGAAGATCCTATGTGAAAGGGAGTGCGCCATGGATCGACCGGATTGGGACAGCCTTTTCATGGCAACCGCGTTTCTGACTGCCATGCGCAGCCCCGACGCCGAAACGAAGCACGGCGCCGTGGTCGTCGATAACACGCACCGCATACTCGGCACCGGTTTCAACGGCTTTCCGAGAGGCTGCCGCGACGACAAGCTTCCGAATCTGAGGCCGCATAAGTATCCTTATGTCATCCATGCCGAGGTCAATGCCCTGATCAACTGCGGCGGTCTGAAATCGCCGCAGCAATGCACGATCTACGTGACCGGCGAGCCGTGCAATGAATGCTTCAAACTGATCGTCCAGCATCAGATCGGCCGGATCGTCTACGCAGGCGTCGGCTCGAAGATCATCGACAGCAACACGGATCACACGTTGATCCGACAGGCATTATCAGATGGCTTGACTATCGAGATCGAACCATATCGCGGTGGTATGGAATCGGTGATAAAGCTGCTGGAGCAGGCGGCGGCCTATTGCCGGTCACGCGGTTGAGATGAGATGGTCATGAAACGCGTTTGCCTTCAGCTCGCCAGATCCGGTTCAAACGTGGAATAATCAAGCCGCCCGCGGTTACGAGGTTCACCTGCGGCCAGGGGAACCGTCTGTGACGATGAAACAAAGCACCCGCCATCTCGCGAATCATACGCAGATGGGACCTGAGCCCACTGCTAAATGACAGTCGCGGTTTTTCTCCTGTCGCTCGAAGAAGCAGGAGTGTGACGTCATCCTGTTCAAGGTTATCGGGATGGAGCGTTTTGACGGTCTCGATCAGATCATCGATAAACCGGTGCGGTTCAAGGTCACCGAGTTGGTTGATCACTTCCAGAAGGCCATTGCGGCCGAGTAGCCGGCCGTGGCTTCCGCGTGATTCGGGCAGGGCATCGGTATAACACAGGAGCAGGTCATCCACTTCGAGCGGAACGCTGAACAGATCGTACTCTGCCAGTTCCAGAATGCCGAGCGGAAGATTACTGATGACCTGTTGGGAGCGATTCGACGGTCGAAGCCCGGGCCGGTAATCCGCATGCCGATGCGGCTCGATATAAGACCAGCATCGGTTACGTGCCCGATACAGCAATGGCGACGGGTGGCCGGCGTTGCACAAGGCCAACTCCCTGTTAGGCGAGAAGAACGTTGCGACAATCGCGGTTGCAAACTCGCCTGTTTCACTGAGCGTCGCGAACTGGCGGTTCATATCGCTGATAAACCGTTTCTGATCGAGGTAGTTGATGTACCGTGCCATGAGTGAACGAAGCATATCGGCCGTTTGCGAGACCGTTCCGCCGTGTCCGCTGACATCCGCCAGCAGCAGTCGCGTGATTCTGCCGGAGGCGCAGTTCGAAAGGAAGTGGATATCGCCGCCGTCGGGTTGGTTCTGAAAAGGCCTGCTGTATACCCAGGCGTCAAGCCCGGCGATACTGACCCGGCTGTTCACCGATCGGTTGCCGCCCCAGATATCCATACACTGCAGCCTGGTCGCCTCGTGTTCGTTGATGACGGGCAAGGTAAGGGAATCCGTGTTGTCCAACAGCCTGATCATTTCAATTGAATAACCGCAAAGCCGACTGCGATGATTCCCGACGGGATATAAATTCTGTAAAATCTTTTTACCGGAAGTCGGGTTTTTTCTTATACATTTTGATTCCTCCGGTGGCGGCGTCATTGTATAATGAAAGATGACGGAGCGGGTTACCGGCCCTGTCAGGCATCGGATAAGTTCATTTCAGTACGTTGGTATGGTGACGGGGCAACGCCACGCAGTTTTTGACAAATGGAATAAGAATCAGTGACAAGTGGCTGTAACGTTGCATGGCCGCGACGTACACCGGCTGAGGTCCCGGGCGTGAACAGGACAGGAACGAATCAGTGGGCCAATCAGCTTTGCGGCGCCCCAGTGCCAGTAACGGGCAGGATAGGACATCGCCCACGCTGGAGAACTGCCTCTGCCGGTACACCATATGAGCTGCGGCGACGCCGCAGCTCCCGCGCCGCCGACGTCGGCTGAGAATACCACTTGCCGCCGGCGGCCGGTTAGAACCAATACAGTGGCGCAGTTTCACAACTGCGCCACTGTTATTTATCGGTGGCGTAAACAGCGTAGTCGTCCGTATCCGAAACTTGTCACCCCCGTTGGCGGGGACAGCAGTCCGTGTTGTGAATCTTACCGCTCAACGTACGGACTCGGAGCTTGAAGCGTGTGATAGAGACCAATGGTTCAGAGAACCAACAAAAAGGTGACGCAGCACTGCTGCAATCCACCTTGATCTTGCTGCTCAGCAAGAGTTGCGATTCATTCTCCATTATCGCGGTGCCCGGGGCGGACCTTCCTGCTCGGGCCGTTGTTCTTCCTGCATCCAGTCCTCGGGCATTTCACCTTCCATCTGCATTTCCATCATCATCTGCTGCTGTTCGGCCATATCCTGCGTGATCTGCTGGACCGTATCAGCGATGAATTTCGTTGTCTTACCCGGTGCATAAAAGGTGAAAACCAGGCCGTTGTCCTGCATACCCAGCCCCATAGCGAACGGTGGAATCTCGTCGGGCACAAGGAGAGGCTCCGGAAGGAACATTTCGAGATAGACATTCACGGCATCCGCGATACCCTGCGGGCTGACGTAGCCCTCGAAGGCCAATCCGGCCGGCAGGCTGGAGCGGACCTGGGCGATACCGCCTGTCGTGTCGATGCCGTTGTTCGCGCCGATGGTCTGCAGGGATTGGGTAATGAGTTTCGGGTCGGTCACGGTAGTCATGACGACATGGTTATCCTTCGCGGCGATATAGCCACCGATATTCGCCATGGCCATTACCGTCGGTCCCATCTGCATAATCATTTCAGGTGGGATGTCCATGACCATCTGGTACTGGTGAACGGCGGCCCCTTCGATCTGTAGTACATTGTCAGTGAAAGTTGTTTCGTATTTGATCATGGGCGGTGGTTCATCGCCCATCACCGGCCCGACGGGAAATTGCATTTCATTGAGACTCAGGAGCTGCTGCTTGTAATCATTGATATAGTTTTCACCGTCATCCACGCGATAGACCTGTACCATATTGAGCATCTGGCCGCTCATCATGGCCATTGGATCGGGTGAATAGAAAGCGCCGGCATAGCTTTTCGTTGATTTGAGCAGCGGCAGGCTTTCCCTGTAGATATTAAGCATCGCCCCACCTTCACCTTCTTCAGGCAACGCAGCCAGTATGTTATCGACGAGCCGTCCCACATCGAGGGCCGCCATATCCATAGCCCCGGCGAAAATGTAAGGTTTGTCGGGCAGGGATTTTAAAAACTGGACCGGTTGGATTTCACCCCCGGGGAACATTCCGGCGAGATCGGACCCGTCACGGAACTGGACCATTTCATGAAAGGCAATACCATTTGATGAGATATCCAGACCGACCACGACCGCCGTTGCATCATCGAGTATCGCCTTCAATGCATCTCCGTACATATTGGCGATGACATCCATGGACTGCATCATATCGGGCATCATCGCGGCCGAGATCGCCATCTCCTGCTGCATCTTCTCCATGGCATCATCGATTTTCGGCTTGAGTGTCGGGGCAATGGCCTCGATATCGAAGTAGATGGCGAGTTCGGATTCGCCAAGGTACTTCCGGCCGAGGGTACCGGCCTTCGCCGACAGTGCATCGGCGTTTTCAGCAGGGGTATAGTTTTCGACCACCTGCCGGTTTTCTCCGAGTACGGCATAACCGTCGATCGATCTGGCAAACCCAGTGGTGCCGTCCGGCATAGTCAGTGTGGTAAGCGGTGTGTCGGCGCTGCCCTGGAAGTTGGCAACGAACTGATTGTAATCACTCACCGGCATAAGCAGAACAAAGTCCGGTTTCGTGTCTTCGACAATCGTACTGGTGAGGTCGGGCAGAATAACGATGAGAGAACCTTCATCGTTCACGCCGTTCACCATGCCGGTTTCTGTTTTGAACGATCCCAGCGCATCGTCCAACTCGGGGATGGGAATGTTATAAGTCTGCTTCAATACCGCCAGTTCGTTACTGAACCCCGCCATATTGGGGATGACGAATATGACATGCGATTCGGCGGAGGCCTTATTCAAGACATCCGGCACGTCCATTGCCGAAACCGGTGGGCATATTACCGTACTGAACAGACATAACATCAAAGCGGTTATCAGACGTCTTGCGATGATAGGCCGTTTGATCATGACAGACTCCTTGCTCTTGTGTGCCCCGGCCGCCGCAGGCCGGTACAATTGAATGTCGGTATCACCTGATCGGGGTATTCGCCCGTGCCATACCATATCAGAAAACAATCTATCAGACATCCTGACATCACATGATGTTCCAATGCGGCTAAAATAGTGTGTTATGTCTGCAGAATCGGGAATCAAAGTAGTTGTGGCCATGTCAGGCGGCGTGGACAGTTCGGTCGCGTCGGCATTGCTGATTGAACGGGGTTATGAGGTCCACGGTTGCTTCATGCGTCTGAGCGGCGTCACATCCGGCAATCATGATGAAGCGGGCCGGTCTCATGACGATCGAACCCATCATATTCTGAACCAATTGAGTGGCAGCTGCTCGCTTTATGATCCTGCCGATGCGAAGCACGTGGCCGATCATCTCGGTATCCCGCTGCACGTACTGGACTTTCAGGACGACTTCAGCCGGGTATTGGACTATTTTATTTCAGAATACCACGCGGGTCGCACCCCCAATCCGTGCGTGCGATGCAATGTCTGGATGAAGTTCGGGCGTATGTGGGACTTCGCCCGGTCCATCGGAGCGAACCGTCTGGCCACCGGGCATCACGCGCGTGTCGAACAATCCGGCACCACTTTCAGATTGTTAAGAGGGTCTGATCCTGATAAAGATCAGAGTTACGTTCTTTTCGGATGCCCGCTCGAGCGGCTGGGGCATATTCTGCTGCCGGTGGGCAATTACCGCAAAGAAGAAATTCGAAGGATGGCAGGCGACCGGAACTTGCCAGTTCATGACAAACCTGACAGCCAGGAATTATGTTTCATACCACAAAGTGATTATGTATCGCTATTAAAGAGTCACAGTCCGGGTGCTTTTCAGGAAGGGCGGATTATCGACACCACGGGCAGGGAGGTCGGCCGGCACGATGGCCACCAGCAGTTCACCATTGGTCAGCGCCGGGGTGTGAACGTTGCGATGGGCTATCCTGTTTATGTAGTCAACAAGGATGCTGAATCCAATACCGTGGTGGTCGGGACACGCGCCGAGTTGATGGCTGACGGCTGCCGGGCCGATCAGGTCAACTGGCTTGTCGATCCGACGCGGGACTGGCGGCCGTGCCTGGCGAAAGTGCGATACAACCAGCAGCCGGTGGATGCTCGCGTCCGATCGACCGGTCGTGATACGCTTGAAGTCCTGTTCGATTCGCCCGTTGCCGCTGTCACACCGGGTCAAGCGGTGGTCTGCTATGAAGATGACAGGTTGATCGGCGGCGGCTGGATCAAAGAACCGCTACGCCGTGATTGAGCGTGATGATTTGAATGATGCAACCTGTCACAACCGCTGTCGCCGGTTACAATCTTGGCGATGACCCGCCCTCACCCCGGCACGGACAAGCCGATCAACCTCGACGCCCTCCGGATTCCCTGTGAGTACGATGTGCCGCTGGGTCCGCTGACGTGGTACGGCGTCGGCGGCAGAGCGCGGGTTATTGCTCATCCGTCATCCATTGCACAGCTCAGTGCGCTTGTGATGCAGTGCCGTCAGTGCAACTGGCCGATGTACGTTCTCGGCGACGGCGCGAACCTGCTGGTCCGTGACTGCGGCGTGGAGGGCGTGGTGGTTCAACTGGACGACCCGGCATTCCGCCAGGTGACGATCGATGGCGATCGGGTGACCGTCGGGTCAGGCGCAGACCTCATGAAACTGGTACTGCAACTGGCACGTGAAGGTCTGGCGGGTCTTGAAGTCGTCGCGGGGGTACCCGGCACGGTCGGGGGCGCGGTGAAGATGAACGCGGGCGGGGCCTACGGCGAAATCGGGGCCTTCGTCTGCCGCGTGCAGGTCATGGCCGACAACGGTCATGTCTATTACCGTGACCGTGATGATCTCGAGTTCAGTTATCGCACGAGCAATATTTCGGCACCGTTTATTCTCGAGGTCCAATTCGAACTCGATCGCGAACAACCCGAACGACTGATGCGTCGCGTCAAGGAGATTTTTTTCTATAAGCGCAGCACCCAGCCGCTTGCCCAGCATTCGGCCGGCTGCGCGTTCAAAAACCCGACGAAAGACATCAGCCTGACTGCAGGGCAGCTCATCGACCGTGCAGGTTTGAAAGGCTATACCCTCGGCGGGGCGAAAGTGTCGGATCAGCATGCGAATTTCATCATCGTCGAACCTGAATCAGCCCGCGCGGATGATATCGCCGCGATCATCGCACATATTCAGAAAGTTGTTGATGAACGTTTCGGCGTGGAGCTGCAACGAGAGGTGGTGATCTGGCCGTGAATAGCGCCGGCCTGAACAAACCGTGACAGGGCATCCCTGCGGCCCTGTTGATCAACCTTTTGGAGATTGGACGTAACCATGGACGTTGTACTGCTCAGCCGAATCCAGTTTGCACTGACGATCATGTTTCATTATCTCTTCCCGCCGCTGACGATCGGGATGGGAATCGTCCTGGTATACCTGGAGGCGCGTTACCTGCGAACGAAGGACCCGCTGTATGAAACGGCTGCGAAGTTCTGGACGAAAATCTTCGCGCTCAACTTCGCCATCGGCGTGGCAACGGGCATCGTCATGGAATTCCAGTTCGGTATGAACTGGTCGGCATACAGCCGGTTCGTGGGCGATGTCTTCGGATCGGCTCTTGCGGCGGAAGGTATCTTCGCGTTCTTCCTCGAGTCGGGTTTCCTGGCCGTACTCGTCTTCGGCTGGGACCGGGTTTCACCTCGGATGCATTTTTTTTCGACTGTCATGGTATCGCTCGGTTCGATTTTCTCATCGATCTGGATCGTCGTGGCCAACAGTTGGCAACAGACTCCTGCGGGTCATCACATTGTTCAGATGACACGCCATGGCGAACCCTGGTACATCGACGGTCAACCTGTGATGCGAGCTGAAATCACCGACTTCTGGCAGCTCGTGTTCAACCCATCGACCGTGCACCGTCTGACCCATGTTTTGATCGGCTGCTTCATCATGGGTGCATTCTTCATCATGAGCATATCGGCCTATTACCTGCTACGGAATCGGCATGAGGCGTTTGCGAGGCGGTCATTCACGGGCGCACTATTGCTGGGCGCGATCTCCTCGATCGCCATTCTCGTCAGCGGCCACTTTCAGGCTCACAACGTATACCGCTATCAGCCCGCGAAGCTTGCGGCGTTCGAGGGGCAATACCGGACCGGCCAGGCTGATCTGAACATCCTCGGCTGGCCGGACGATGCAACGGAGCAGGTCAGCTACCAACTGGCCATCCCCGGCGGACTCGGACTGCTGCTTCACGGCGACCCGGGCGCCAGCGTGGTCGGACTCGACCGGTTCAAACCTGAAGACCGGCCGCCCGTCCTGATACCGTTCATGTCGTATCACCTGATGGTCGGCTTCGGCATGTTCTTTATCGTTGTGACTTTACTCGCGTTGGTACTGCGTGCGGCGGGCAGGCTGTACCGTCAGCGGTGGTTGCTCGCTATTTTCGTGCTCGCCGTCGTCCCCGCCGTACTGGCCAACCAGTTCGGATGGATCGCCGCCGAGGTCGGACGCCAGCCCTGGATTGTTCATCCGCCGGTCGAATGGTCGACGGATAGCGGCGACCTTGTGGTGGGCAATGACGGTTTTGTCAACTACGACGCCATCCAGGGACTTCGCACCGCGGACGCTGTATCCACCAATGTTGATAGCTGGAAAGTACTCGTCTCGATCATCGGGTTTTCACTGATCTATATTCTGCTGGCCGCGATCTGGCTGTTCGTAATGAACCATAAGATCCACCAGGGACCCGAGCCGGCTCACCCTTCGAGCGCCGGACACGACGGTAAAGGTCTGATGCAGGCAGCGGCGAGTCTCACCGCCCATACCGAGTCGATGACCGAATCGCGTGACAGACCGAATCCGTAACGGATGGATCACAAGACCGATGAGTAAATCGATCTCAGACAATAAACAGGAGCCGGCACGATGTTCGACTTGAATCTGATCTGGTTCATTCTTCTGGCGATACTACTCGGCGGATATATCATTCTGGACGGCTTTGACCTGGGTGTCGGCATTCTTCATCCCATCGCACGAACCGATCGCGAGCGTCGTATCGCCATCAACGCCATCGGCCCGTTATGGGACGGCAATGAAGTCTGGCTGGTCACCTTCGGCGGTGCCATGCTCGCGGCCTTTCCCGAAGTCTACGCCAGCATCTTCTCGGGATTTTACCTGGCATTTACTCTGCTCCTGTTTGCACTGATCTTCCGTGCGGTCAGCCTGGAGTTCCGCAGTAAACTCGGCAGTATGGTCTGGCGTCGGTTCTGGGACGGTTCGTTTTTCACCTCCAGCCTGCTCGCCTCGCTGCTGTTCGGCGTTGCCGCTGGTAACGTACTCCAGGGTCTGCCGCTCGATGAACGCGGCGATTACGCCGGCAGCTTCCTGCAACTGCTCAATCCCTATGCCATTCTGGTCGGAATCATGACGGTCAGTATGTTCGCCATGCACGGCGCGATCTACCTGTATTTGAAGACCGAAGGTGAACTTCAGGAGCGGCTGAACACCTGGATGTGGCGGACGTTCGGCATTTTCCTGGTGATGTACATCCTGACCACCATGTACACCCTTACGCAAATCCCACACGCGACGGCGAACTTCAAGGCGTATCCGTGGGCCGCGGTGGTGGTGGTGCTGAACGTGCTGGCGATCGCCAACATTCCTCGCAGCATCCACTGGCAGAGACCGGGCTGGGCGTTTCTTTCGAGCTGCGCGACGCTAGCGGCCTTTGTCTTCCTGTTCGCCATGGCGTTGTTCCCCAATATGGTGACCAGCAGTACGCCCGATATTCCGAGTCTCACCATCTATAACGCCGCGTCGTCACAGAAGACGCTGTGGATCATGTTCTTCATCGCCCTATTCGGCATGCCGTTCGTCCTGGCGTATACCGCCGTGATTTATTGGACATTCCGCGGAAAAGTGCAGCTTGGCGAATCCAGTTATTGATAATAACTGTATAGCGTAGAGAAAAGTGTATGGAAACCCTCACGCGATTGAATCGTGCGGAGAGCGGCTCGTGTCGAACCAGGATTGGATATACCCACCATCCAGCGCGCCTGACTGGGACAGCCAGGGTGTGATCTGTTTCAGAAACCGGGATTACAACGGCGCTGTCGACTGCTTCCGCAGCGCGATTGTTCTGGATAAGCATTACGCCAGGGCATGGAACCACCTCGCCGCCGCCCAGCAGGCGATGGGAAAGCTGGAAGACGCCGAAAACAGTGCCCGGCAAGCCGTTGTGATCCGACCGGATTACGTCGAAGCGCATTACAACCTCGGTGTCATCCTCAAAAGGCGCGGTCGAACGGCCATGGCGAAGGAGCACTACGAGCGAGCCATCGAGCTGAGGCCCGGCTATACCGATGCCATGACCAACCTCGGCAACATATTGAACGAACAGGGCGAGTCAGAAACTGCACTGCCGCTCTTTCAGGATGTGGTGAATCAGAAACCGGGCGACCTTGCGGCACTATACAATCTCAGCGTCTGCCTGAAGCGTCTGCACCGTCTCGGGGAGGCGAGTGAACTGTGCCGTGTCATTCTTGATCGCAACAGCCGCTTCCTGCCCGCCATGATCAACCTCGGCGATATTCATCGCGAAATGGGCGAATTCGAAATCGCCGCCGCCTGGTTCAAACGTGTATTGAACGTCGAGCCGTCTAACCTCGATGCGCAGTTTGGCCTGGCGATGGTGCTGTTTCTCGAAGGCCGGTGGGAGCAGGCCTGGCCGCTGTATGAATCGCGACTTGATAATCCCAACCGGTGCGTTGCGAACATTCCCGCTTCACATCGCTGGGACGGATCCGAACAACTGGAGAAGACGCTCGTCGTAATCTGTGAACAGGGTCTGGGTGATATCGTCCAGTTCATCCGTTACATACCCATTGCACGCAGGCGGGTGGGCAAGCTTATTTTTCTCTGTCCGCCAAAGTTCGAGTCACTTTTCCGACAGATTGATGGCATCGACCATTACGCGACCGATACGAAGGGCCTGCAATGGGACAGGGGCGCGTCACTGCTCAGTCTACCGGCACTGCTTGGCACAACGGTAGATACGATCCCGCCGTTTGATCGCTATGTCCATCCGCCTGCTGACAGGGTGAAATCATGGCGAAATCGAATCGGCGAAAGCAACTGCCAGGTAGGGTTGTGCTGGGCGGGAAGCAAGTACAATCCGCGTGATCGGATCAGGTCGCTTACGTTCGAACAACTACTGCCGCTGGCAGGGACCGGCGGCGATATCCGGTTCCACAGCCTCCAGGTCGGCGAGCACGCCGGTGATATCGAACCTTTTCATAATGTCATGCCCGTACATGACTGGTCGGATCAGCTCGATGATTTCACCGATACCGCCTCGCTGATCGAGAACCTCGATCTGGTGATTACGTGCGACACCTCGGTTGCTCATCTGGCCGGTGCGATGTCAAAACCGGTCTGGATGATGATTTCGCATATTCCCGACTGGCGATGGCTGATGGCTCGGGACGATACGCCGTGGTATCCCACCATGCGGCTGTTCCGGCAACCGGCGGTAGATGATTGGAGCAGCGTTATTGAACGGGTGAAGGACGAATTATCGAGATTCGTGCAACATCATGGCCGGTCCGGCCGGGGATTCAGAAAGGCGGGCTGAGACAATGACGGCAGGACGATTGATCGCCAATATGATCGACCCCCGTCCCGATCCGGACACGGGGTTCTTCTTCATCTTCGGCGTACCGAAATCAGGCACAACGTGGCTTCAGATGCTCCTCAACCATCACCCGCGAATCTGCTGCCGCAGTGAAGATCAGTTCATGTACTTCATCAAGACCGTACCCCAGATGCTCACCGATTATAACAAGGTGCTTTTCCGTACGGACAATAAAACCGCGAACCAGGGCCCTACGCTTTGCGACAACGGCGACGCCGAGCGCGTGCTCACCGCCGTCATCCGAACGATTATGAGCAAACCGCTCGAGCAGCGTGGTATTGAATACGTCGGCGCGAAGGACAACGCCATGATCGAGACGCTGCCGCTGTTTCAACGGATTTTCCCGCACAGCCGGTTCATCTTCATCGTGCGTGACCCGCGTGACGTGGTTGTATCGAGCTGGTTCCATAACCTGCGGGTCGAACCCGGGTTTCTCGATCGTGCGGAATCGCTGGAAGTGTGGACCCGTAAAATGGCCGGACGATGGCGTCGTGATATCACCCGCGTCCGCGAGCAAGCCGCCGGACTGGGCGGCCGGCTCATTACTATCCGCTATGAAGACCTGCACAACGATCCGGTTCGAACGGCGATGAAACTCTTCACGTTCCTCGGACTCGACCCGGACGAGCAACAGGCGGAGCAGTGCATCGAGCAGACGCGGTTCGATCGTCTCACCGGCGGCCGGGAACCGGGCAATGAATTGCGAAACAGTTTCTATCGTAAAGGAATCATCGGCGACTGGCGGAATCATCTGTCACCGGCATGCAACGAAACCATGCTGAAGATCGCCGGGGCCGTCATGGCCGAGTTCGATTACCAGTGATCGTATACGGAACTTCACAAACGTTGTAACAGGTAAACAGAACGTGTCAGCCGGCAGTTATAATTCGAAAGAGCAGGCGATCGCGGAGGCGTCCGGCGATCCGCGACGACTCACTGAACTGGGCAGCCGGTTCCTGAAACAGAACGACCTGGAAAACGCGGAACAAAGTTTCCGCCTGGCATGGCAACTCAGGCCGGACAATAATATCTGCCGGTTCAACCTAGCCATTGCGCTCAAGCGGCTCTGCCGATTCGAAGAAGCCGATCGACACTTCGAACAAATCCACCGGAACAAACCCGATTGCCCGCTCACCCTGGCCCACCTGGGCGACATCTACCGCGAATGCGCCGAGTTCGAGAAGGGCATCGTGTGTTTCAAACGGGCACTCGATCTCCAGCCGGATCACCATGATGCCCGGTTCGGCCTGTCGCTGATCTACTTTCTTCAAGGCAAGTGGGTGGATGCCTGGCCGCTTTACGAATCCAGGGTAGCCAAACTCCTGGCAACCCGCCGGGTGGTGTATGAAATCCCTGAAGCGAAGCGCTGGAACGGCTCGCCGGCAGCCGGAAAAACACTACTGGTGGTGTGGGAACAGGGCGTGGGTGATCTGATCCAGTTCAGCCGGTACCTCGCGGCGATCCGCCCACGAGTCGGCAAGTTGCTCTTGTTCTGCCCTCAGCGGTTTCATCATCTGCTCGGTTCACTCGGCGGGGTGGACCAGTTCGTGACCTCTGCCGCCGAGGCCGATTGGGATTACGCCGCGTATCTGCTCAGCCTGCCGGTCATCACCGGCACCACGATCGACAATGTACCGTTCACGCAGTCTTACCTGCAACCGCCTGCCGATCGCAAACACAAGTGGCGGAACAAGATGGACGTCAATACATTTAATGTCGGACTCTGCTGGGCGGGTAGCCCGTCGAACCCGCGTGACCGGCTGCGATCCATCCCGGCCGAGGCATTCGAGCCGCTGTTCCATCTGCCGGGTGTTACGTACCACAGTCTGCAGGTTGGCCCGCGAGTAAGCGATCTGAACGGCTACCGTTCACGGTTCACGATCGTCGACTGGTCCGAGCAACTGAACGATTACGCCGATACCGCCGGTCTGATCCATCACATAGACCTCATCATCACCTGCGATACCTCGGTCGCTCATCTGGCCGGTGCCATGGGCAAGCCGGTCTGGATGCTCGTTTCCCACGTCCCCGACTGGCGCTGGCCCATGAACTGCACACACTGCCCCTGGTACCAGAGCATGCGACTGTTCCGCCAACCGACCCCCAACGACTGGCACACGGTCATCACGGGCATCCAATCCGAACTGGCCAACAGCACCGCTTTCAAGCGTTCCGCCTGACCCCGAATCCACCAGGTGACATGGCCAGTGAAGTGGTCCGTGCGTGAATCTTACCGACCGATGAACGGCCTCGCGTTTTAACCGTTAAATACTGCACAATAGAGGTTTATACAAACAATGTATTTCGTATTTTTGATTCCGGTTCATGATCATCTGCAACCTTGAACTGTGAACGATGAACTGTGAATTTATTTCCCCGGTTGCATCCTATTGCCCGATATGGGAAACTACTCAGCTCGACTGTTTTATTGTGACAGAACCACGGTGAAAGGAGCGGTATGGCCATTCGAATCAGAGCGCGCAGCGGCGAGTCGGCGGAGCAGATGATGCGCCGGTTCAAAAAGCTGTGCGAAAAAGAGGGATTAACGAAAGACATCAAAAAACGTGCTTACTACGAAAAGCCGAGTGAAAGAAAGCAGCGGGCGCTTCGCAAGTCTGTGAAACGAAGATCGCAGGTGCAAATGCCGATGAGGCCGAAGAAGCGTTACGACTCCAACAGCCGATGATGACCTGCGAGCCACCGCCTGTTGGTGGATAATTCACGATCTGAACACGTGGCCGACCGGCCACATTGCTCCACTCACCCGTCACGATTACATTATCGTTAAGTTCAAGCTGCAGGTTGGAGTTAGCCGATGCTCAGCTCCAGTGTCGGTAGCAACGTTAATGTAACGGTTTTTATAGGACAATCGATCTGGCGGCCAACGGTTCAAAGGTCTAGTGCCCTGAGCAATGCGTGACCGCCTCCGGCATGCCGGAATCAGGCCGGCGATAGAATCCCGGTTCATCACAACGATACACTACCCCATGTTAAGGAGACCCTGTCATGCCAGGATTGGCACTTAGAACGATTTCAGCAATGATCATAGCGGCAGGTTGCGCGACCCCCGTTTTAGCCGAGTCAATCGGGGAGATGCCCATACCCTACTGGCTGGCCCCTGCCGGCGCTATCGCCGCTCTGATCGCCGCTCTGTTCTTCTTCAAGAGTATCATGGGCCAGTCGGAAGGTGAGCCGGAAATGGTCCGGATTGCACAAGCCGTCCGTGAAGGCGCCTACGCTTACCTCAGCCGGCAGTACAAAATCGTTTTTTTCGTCTTCGTTGTCCTGGTCCTGGTACTTGTCGGGATCAGTTACCTCAAACTTCAGCCGAAACTCACTGCGCTCGGCGTCCCGGTGGCAGGTCTGCTCTCCGGTATCTGCGGGTTCTTCGGTATGAAAACCGCCACCAGTGCCTCGGCCAGAACGACCGCGGCGGCGAAGAAATCGCTTAACGACGGCCTGAGGGTCGCATTCCGCGCCGGTGCCGTGATGGGACTGTGCGTCACCGGATTCGCACTGCTCGATGTCAGCGTCTGGTTCTTCGTACTCACGCAGATGTTCGGCGATCAGCTCGGCGGGTTGGCCGGTATAACGACTATTACGCTCAGCTTCGCCATGGGCGCGTCGCTGCAGGCACTGTTCGCACGCGTGGGCGGCGGGATCTACACCAAGGCCGCCGACGTCGGCGCCGACCTGGTCGGTAAAGTCGAGGCGGGCATTCCGGAAGACGACGCCCGCAATCCTGCGACCATCGCAGATAACGTCGGCGATAACGTCGGGGACGTCGCCGGTATGGGCGCCGACCTGTACGAGTCCTACTACGGCTCGATCCTCGCTTCCATGGCACTCGCCGCCGCGGCTGCATTGAGGCTCGAACTCGACGTCGCCGAATCATTGAAAATGGTCGTTGTGCCGCCCGCACTTGCCGGGATCGGTATTCTACTGGCCATACTCGGCATCTTCACCGTCCGGACCAAAGAAGGCGCCTCGATGAAGCAGCTACTCCATGCACTTCACGGCGGGGTCTATCTCAGCTCGGTGCTGATCATTCTGGGCGCGGGCGGCATCCTCTGGTGGATGCTCAGGGATGTCACCGCCGTTAACTGGTGGGGACTGTGGATTTCCATTATTGCAGGGCTGGTCGCAGGGCTGGTCATCGCATGGGGTACCGAGCGTTATACCAGTTACGAGCATGAACCCACCCGGCGGATCGCCCGACAGGCCGAGACCGGTCCCGCGACCGTCATCATCGCCGGCATTGCAGAGGGCATGGTATCCACCTGGATCCCACTGCTCACCGTGGTCGTCGCCATCCTGGTGGCCTTCATTGCGGCGGGGGGCAACAGCATCTTCCTCATGGGCGTCTTCGGGGTCGGGATCGCCGCCGTCGGGATGCTCTCGACACTCGCCATCACACTTGCGACCGATGCCTACGGGCCGATCGCCGATAACGCAGGCGGCAACGCTGAAATGACGCACCAGGAACCTTATGTCCGCGAACGGACCGATATGCTCGATTCGCTCGGCAATACGACCGCCGCCACCGGCAAGGGATTCGCCATCGGCTCGGCCGCACTCACCGCACTCGCTCTGCTCGCCGCGTATGTCATCACCGTGCAGTCGTCGCTCGATCTGCAGGTCGGCAATATGACACACGAGCAGATTCGCGAATTCGCCGAGCAGAACCCCAAGGCTGGCAGCAGTAAAATGAATCCCGTCCACGTCGGACACGGGTTGTTCGCGTTCACCTCGGCGACCGACCAGTACCAAGCGGGCCTCATGATCGCCGCCCGGAATGAAACCGCCATTCTCAAGGCACTCGGCGACAGCAGCGCGAAGCTCAGTTGCAAATATGAGCGTGATATCTACAAGTGCACATTGACCTCGGATGCCGAGGCGTACGACTTTGAAATCGTGACCGCATCCTCGGCCTCACTGCCGCAGATTCTCCAGTATTTCAACGTTACACTGATGAACCCCAAAGTGCTCTGCGGCCTGTTCGTCGGCGTCATGCTGGTCTTCGTCTTCTGCGCTTTCACCATGAACGCCGTCGGCCGAGCCGCTTTCGCCATGATGCGAGAATGCCGAAGGCAGTTCGGCATTATGAAGGAAGCCTTCAAGAAGAACGGTATGAGCGACGAACAGGTAGCCAATCCGCAGAACTGGCCGTTCAACGTCGAGGTCGACGGCAAGAGCTATCCCGACTATGCCAACTGCGTCGCCATCTCGACCGCCGGTGCCCAGAGGGAAATGGTCGTGCCCTCTCTTATGGCGGTAATCGTGCCTATTATCGTCGGCCTGATCCTCGGCGTACCGGGCGTGATGGGGATGCTCGCAGGGGCACTGGTCTGCGGGTTCGCTGTGGCTATCTTCATGGCCAACGCGGGCGGGGCATGGGACAACGCCAAGAAATGGATCGAAACCGGACAGCTCGGCGGGAAAGGCTCGGATAACCACAAGGCCACCGTCGTAGGCGATACCGTCGGCGACCCGTTCAAAGATACCTCCGGCCCGTCGCTCAATATTCTGATCAAGCTTGTTAGCGTCGTGTCAGTGGTATTCGCCGGCGTGATCGTCAAGTTATCGCCGATTATCGCCGATTGGCTGCATCTCGGCTGATCGGGTTTATCCCTGGAACGGAATCGGGTATAATGAAGTCCCCGGCAAGTGACTGCCGGGGACTTTTATTTTACGACTTCAATGCATTCCTGCGTTGACAGATAACAGGATGAATCAAACGTAACGTTGATCGACCGCTCAGAACAAACTTCCGCATCTTCCGCTTCGCTCCAGTTCAATGGACGGGACGCTCGCGACTTCGCCGTAGAAAGTGCCCGGCTCCTTGCCGATTCGCATTGCTCGGATGTGTTCATATACGACGTCACTGGCATCAGCCAGGTAACCAACTACATCATCATCGCCAGCGGCACTTCCGACCGCCAGATCAGAAGCCTGGCCAAACACATTAAGGAGCTCGCCGGCCAGTGCGACATGCAGCAGTTCGGCAGCGAACAGGACGAGGCCACCAAGTGGCTGGTCCTCGATTACATCGAGATCATGATCCACCTCTTCGAACCCGCCACTCGCGCCCACTACGATCTCGAAATGCTCTGGGGCGACGCGCCCATGATCCCATGGCACCGCGGATAGTGTCATACGTAAATTAATATGTGTCTTCATTCCATCATTAACAACCATTCTGTTGCAACCACGGCTGCATTGCCAATGACTCGCAAGGCACGATAGCCGTACGCCCCCCATTCTGAAATCTGCTATTTTCATTACCACCCCCCTGCTTTCGCCACCATCAGTCCCCAAATAAAGCCCAAATCTCAAGCTCTTACTCCGCGAGAACAGATTCCCAATATCAGATTACAAATCAAAAGGTTCCAATAATAAGTTCCTTTTTGCAGGTAATATGCGGCACTCGACTTCAACAGCGGAATCGGGTATTTTGTGCCCCATAATCCTGGCCAGTCTCGCAGGGATATCAACGGGCGGACTGGATGGGTGGCGAGATTGGATGTTTGGTCGAGTATCTTCTGCCGGCATCTGAGAAAGTTATTACCGGCATATTCTCTCAGGACATTCGCTTCCTGGACTGTAACGAAAGGTGTATATCCCATGACACTGTTGAGTTGGCTGATTGTCATTATCCCACTGGTCTGCGTGCTGGGTCTGGCGTTCTACTCGAAGCGGTATGTTCGCGACGTCGCTGATTATCTTGCTTGCGGACGTGTTGCAGGACGATACGTCATTGCCGTCGGTGATATAACCTCCGGCCTGTCAGTTATCGTTCTGGTCGCCATGGTCGAGAAAATCTACCGTGTCGGGATCGCGATCGAATTCTGGGAAGCCCTGTACGTTCCACTGGGCATTTTCCTCTCATTGACGGGATTCTGCCTCTACCGTTTCAGGCAGACACGTGCACTTTCGCTGGGCCAGTTCCTGGAACAACGCTACAGCCGATCGTTCCGGATCACCGCCGCCGCCATACGCACCATCACCGAAATGATGGCCAATGCCATCGGCCCCGCCGTTGCAGTACGGTTTTTCATCTACTTCATCGGCCTGCCCCACAAAATACCCGTATTCGGTATGGAACTGCCCACCTACGGCCTGCTTGTCGCTTTTCTGCTGATTCTCGCTTACGCCATTCTCTATCCCGGTGGAAGAGTGTCGCTCGTCATCACGGACGCTATTCAGGGAATAATGAGCTTTCCCATTTTCGTCATTTTCACCGTCTGGATTCTCACTGAAATATCATGGTTCAGTGATGTCGGGCCGGTGATGCTCGACCGTGCACAAGGGCAGAGCTTTCTCAATCCCACCGATATCGAAGACCTTCGTGATTTCAATCTGTTCGCCTTATTCGTCTTTCTGTTCACTTCGATTCTCAACCGCGCTTCATGGTTCGGCAACGACTGCAGCAACGCCGGCCGGACGCCTCACGAGCAGAAAATGGCCAGCATCCTCGGCGCCTGGCGTAACGGATTCTCATGGATGATGTGCGTACTGATCGCCATCTTCATTATCGTCTTCATGCTGCACGGCCGATATGCGGATCAGGCCAATGACGTGCGGATCGATCTGAGCACAAAAGTCGCCAAAGAAGTCATCGACGACCCCGATATGCTCGCAGCGGTTGTCGAAAATATCTCCGTTCTCAAGCCCATTCCTCATGAAATCGGCGTCGATGAGCCCTACTCCCAGGATAAGAATCCGGATTCCCAGTATTACGATACCACCCTTCAGACTATCCAGCAGTACACCAATGACGAAGGTGAAGGTAATGCCATCTTCCAGGAATTCCAGGCGATCTACCGCCAGATGATGATGCCCATTGCATTCGGGAACCTCTTCCCTCCGGTACTCATGGGGTTGTTCTCCCTGCTGATGGTCATGCTCCTGCTCTCTACGGATGACTCCCGCATCTTCAACGCGTCGGCGACGCTGATCCAGGATGTGATCATGCCTTTTCGGAAAAATCCGATGTCCACAAAGGAGCATCTGATCTACCTGCGCGTTTGTTCACTTGCCACTGTCATCTTCTTTTTCGTGGTCTCGCTCTTCTTTGCACAGTTGGACTTCATCAACATGTTCATTTCACTTATGACCGGCGTCTGGCTCGGTGGTGCGGGCCCGATCATGGTCGGCGGTTTATATACCCGATTCGGCACGACCTTCGGCGCCTGGTGTGCCCTGATCTCCGGGTCCGGTTCCGCGCTCGCGGGATTGCTTATCCAACGCAACTGGCCGGGTACGATCTATCCGTTCCTTGATAACCTGGGCATGATCGAACCACTGGGTAATTTCCTCCACATCATCTCCAAGCCGTTCAACCCGTATATCGTCTGGGAAATGAACCCGATCAATTTCCCCATCAACGGGATCGAGCTTTCGTTTATCTCCATGCTCTTCGGTCTGGCTGCCTATTTCATCGGGTCATGGCTGACCTGCAAGAAGCCGTTCAACCTCGATCGTATGCTGCATCGCGGCAAGTACGCTGACCAGGACAGCATCGTCCCGACTGAAAAACTCTGGTCCTGGAACAAGCTCTACGAAACGTTGATCGGGATCACCAACGAATATTCATTCGGCGACAAAGTCATTACCTGGGTCGTCTTCCTCTGGTCCGTGGGTTGGGGATTCGGCGTGATGTTCGTCGGTGTGTTGATCTGGAATGCACTCGACCCCTTTACTTCCGAAGGATGGAGTATGTACTTCTACATCAACCTGGTACTCGCAGCGCTCATCGTCGGATCGGTCTCCACGGTCTGGTATTTCATCGGCGGTGTATTCGACATCCGTGCACTGTTCCGCGACTTGAATAAACGCGTCGCCAACCCGCTCGACGACGGCCGCGTCGAAGGCGGCATTTCACTCGCCGATAAGGAACGATTCGATGCCATCGATCGTGAATCGGAATCCGAGCAATAATTCACCGGTAAAATGGGTTTCCACTGATCAAACCCAACGTGACCTGGCAGAATTAAACAAAAAAGGGCAGGAATCATCCTGCCCTTTTTGCTATCTGTCATCAAGACATGCGGCATAGTCAACACATCCGATCCACATTGAAACGTCGTGTTACGTTGCCTATTACATTGGACAGTTACACTTGAATCAGGTAAATTAACCGGTTACGGCTGGGACAAACCCGGTTGATTCACAGTATCGTCGACAAGACAGGTGGGTACGGCAGGAGGAGATCACAACCGGCAGCAATCAGAAAAGTGGTTTACATCATGATACCGGCAGCAGGGAAATCATCCCTGTTAACCTGACATTCGGAACCACTGGACTATGAAATATATCTTCGTCATCTCGCTTGTTGTCCTGATCGTCGCATCGGCATTCACTTACATGTCTTTTCCCGAACAGATGGCAGGCCGGCCGGTGCTCTACTGGGTAACCGATAACAACCCCGTCAGGAAAGAACAGGTAGCGGCCTTCGAACAGTGGCAGATCAACAACGGCCTGCTCGCCGATACGCCCGATGAACACGGCAAGCCTCGCGGCATGATCGAAATTAAAATCGACTGGGGGAATTCAGACCCCTCCAAAAAAATCATCCAGGGCGTCTCCGGTATGGGCGGCGACCTGATCGATATCAACCCGGATAACTTCATGCCGTTCTTCCAGCGAATCGGGATCCTCGCTGATATCACCGATTGGGGAAATGAACTGGGTTTCCATCCGGAGAAAACCTACCCCGCCATGCGGAATGAAATCGGATTGGAAAAGCAACTCCCCGACGGTTCGACGGAATACCGCCAGTTCATGTTCCCCTGCAATGTCTTTGCTCGACTACTCTGGGTCAATAAAGATACATTCGAACAGTACGGCCTGCCCCTGCCGCCTCAGCGATGGACATTCGAAGAATTCGAGAAACGAGGCAGACAGTTTGTTGAAGCCGCACGCGATCCGGGCTCACCTTACCAGACCCACTTCTTCGCGGACGAACTCTTTCTCCCGGTGATGTACCGCAGCCTCGGGCTGTCCAAGTTCAATGAAACACTTACGCGGTGTACGCTCGATGACCCTCGTTATGTCAAAGTGCTGAAACTCCAGTACAAATGGACTTATGAAGACCGCATCATCCCCTCACGATCCGATCTGGACACCATGTCGGGGATGGCATCGTACGGCGGGGTGACCGCGCAGATGTTCAATCACGGCAACTTCGCCATGCTCTACTCGGGCAGGTATATGCTCATCACCTTCAGGAAATTCGCCGACCAGCAGACCCCGATGAATCTCGACGCCGTGGAAATGCCGCACGGCGGCATCCCCAACTGTGAAACCGGTTGCCGCGGCTGCGGGATCTACAGCCTCAGTGAATACGGGAAAGGCTCGGAGCAGGACTATACGAAATACTTCCTCCAATACCTCGCCAGCGAAGAATACAACATGCAGATCGTCCGCGACGCCGATGCACTTCCACCGAATCCGAAATACACCACGGTCGAAGCGTTCCTCCGGCCTGCGGACCATCCCAATGAATGGGGCGTCCACGAAAAATTCGCCGAGGCCGCGACGACCATCGCCTTCGGGTCAGTCCACAGCCCATTTGTTCTCGAGCGGGTTATCCAGCAGGTAACGACCGACGGCGTGGATCGTTACATGAATAATCTCATAACCGCGGAAGAAGCAGCACGGTTCACCGCGGACAGGATCAACAGTGAAATCGAGCGGAACCTGCGCGATTATCCCGAACTCGAACCCGAGTATGAACGGCTGACACAATTGCAGGCCGAAATTGATCAACTCAAGGTCGAAGGCAAACTTATTCCGCCTGAAATGATTGCGAATCCTTTTTATAAGAAATATCCGCCCCGACACGAAACATCCGTGGATTGAATCATGGCACTCAGTCGCAAACAGAAACGAAATTTATTCATGGGCGTTCTGTATATTTCTCCCAACATGCTGGGCGTTCTGTGTTTTATGGTCTTTCCGCTGATCTTCAGTATTGTGCTGGCATTCACCAACTGGGACCTGAAGCTGCACAGCAAGGTCCGGCATGAACCGCTGAAATTCGTGGGATTCGACAATTTCAGGCAACTGTTTCCGGAATGGGATGACAGCTCGGTTACACTGGAAGAAACCGCCGATGCGGAATCACCGTCGATGCAGCGTGAGACAGCGAACGGACCCGGCCGGTTCTGGTCCGGCGTGATCGGCGTTTTCAAGCATCTTGGTAAAAGCGATTTCTTCCGTTTCCTCGGCAATACACTTTATCTGATGATCGCCATCCCCTTCTGGATCGGCGGCGCGCTGCTCGCCGCGATACTGCTCAGTAAAAATACCAGCGGCGGCGGAGGCGTCGTCTACCGCGGGCTGGTCACCAGTGCGGTCATGATCGCCGCCGCCGTTGTACTTACGGTAATGGGAATGGGCGCGACGAGTATGGTTATCCTGATGTGCAGTCTGATCAGCTTCGTGCTGGTCGCCGGCGTTCTGGGCGGCAATACGGTTTACCGCACGTTGTTCTATATGCCCAGTTTCACCTCCGGCGTGGCGATCTTCATTTTATGGAAGAACCTCTACAACAAAGACGCCGGCCCGATCAACAACATGCTCCGGCCGGTGCTGGACCACGTCGCCACTGTCGTACAGGCGTCGCCGACGTGGCTCGTGCCGCTGGTCATGTGGCTGATGCTGGGACTGATGGTACTGATCTATTTCTGGTCGATCGACAAGCTCCGCAGACTCTGGCGAGACGGTGAACTGGGCAGTGGGTCGCTGGTCATACCGGTTCTGTTCCTGAGCATGCCCTACGTGGTTTCGCAGATGTGGGGACTGATGCAGAGCAGCGATCCGCTGCTGAATTGTAAGCCGGGCGTCGTCATCGGCGTGGCCGCAATTTCCATCATCGCATTCCAGATCATACGCTCAGCGGCAGGTGGACGGGACTTTTCCTGCCGGCTGTTTAATGGTTCGGGGACCGGCCTGGCGCTGGGACTGGTCATGATGACGCTGCAGTTCATCCTGCTCGGGCTCAGCGGTGCGGTCGCCGGCCTGCCGGGTATGATCAACGACGAGTTCGGGCTCGAGCCGCCGGGCTGGATATACGATTACCACTGGGCCAAACCCGCCATGATGATCATGCTTTTGTGGATACAGATCGGCGCTAATAACATGCTGCTCTACCTGGCGGCACTGTCGAACGTGCCCGAGGAAATGTACGAAGCCGCCGACATCGACGGCGCCTCGCGATTCCAGAAGTTCTGGAACGTCACCTGGCCTCAGCTCGCGCCCACGACTTTCTTTATCGTTATCATGAGTACTATCTTCTCGCTGCAGGGCGGGTTCGAAATGGCAAAGGTCATGACCAGCGGCGGGCCGGCTGGCTCGACGACTTTCCTCTCGTTTTACATTTACCAGGAAGGCTTTGAAACAGGACGACTCGGGTACGCGTCCGCCGTCACCTGGATGATGTTCCTTATGATTTTCACGCTCACCATGGTGAACTGGAAATTCGGTAATCAATATGTCAACGAATAATACGCCATCATCAAGTCAAAAAAGTTATGATGCACTACCGAAGATTAAACGGTTCTTCAGTGCCTGGGGCCTGCATATCATCCTGGTCGCGTTCAGCTTCACGCTTGTCCTGCCGTTCACCTGGATGATCCTCACCAGTCTGAAGGCGCTCAAGGAAGTAGGCGTCGGATCGTGGCTGCCCGGCGAAGGCGGCTGGCGATTCGATAATTATCTCAAGGTCTTCGAGGCCATCCCCTTCGCACGGTTCTACTGGAACTCGATCTTCATCACGGCGTGGGTCGTCTTTCTACAGGTATTCACCAGTGCCCTGGCGGCGTTCAGTTTCTCTCGCCTGCAATGGCCCGGACGTGATAAGGTGTTTATTCTCTACCTGGCGACCATGATGGTACCCGGGCTCGTACTTATGATACCGAACTACTACATCATGGTTTACCTGGGTTGGGTGGATACCATGTACGGGCTGATCATACCGGCGGCGTTCACGGCGTTCGGGACGTTTCTGCTCAGGCAGTTCATGATGACCATCCCGACCAGCCTGGACGAAGCGGCGGAAATCGACGGGGCGAGCAAGTGGCGCGTGTTCTGGGACGTCATCCTGCCGCTCGCTCGGCCGGGTCTGATCACACTTGTCATCTTCACGTTCATCGGAACGTACCAGAGCTTCTTCTGGCCGCTGGTCATGCTCCGGTCGGAACACAAATATACGCTGCCTATCGGGCTACTGTATTTCCAGACCTCGTCCGGAACGGAAACCAACCTGCTCATGGCCGCCGTGGCCATGTCGATCGTCCCGCTGATCGTCGTATTCGTTTTATTACAGAAGTACCTGGTACGTGGCATTCAACTCGGCGCGGTGAAAGGATAACAGATTGAATGGCTCGATCCGGATAGATTATACTAACCCATAGAAGAACAAGACCATGGCACAAGTCATTTTCGAAAACGTAACGAAAATCTACACCGGCGGAGTGGTCGGCGCGAAGGAAGTGAACCTGAAGATCGACAACGCCGAGTTCATCGTACTGGTCGGGCCGTCGGGCTGCGGCAAGAGCACCACGCTTCGCATGGTCGCCGGGCTCGAGGAGATCACCGAGGGTACGATTCAGATCGGCGATCGTGTGGTGAATGATGTCGCGCCCAAGGATCGTGATATTGCGATGGTCTTTCAGAACTACGCCCTGTACCCTCACATGACGGTCTACAAGAACATGGCGTTCGGCCTGAAGCTTCGGGGCATGCCGAAGAAGCAGATCGACGAGCGCGTACGCTGGGCCGCGGGTATCCTGGGTCTGGATGAACTGCTCGACCGCAAGCCACGGGCGCTTTCCGGTGGACAGCGTCAGCGTGTGGCGGTCGGCCGGGCGATTGTCC
>CAYRND010000034.1:0-29534 GCA_964425365.1 uncultured Phycisphaeraceae bacterium | reverse complement strand
ACTCCACGATCTACTCTACTGATCGGTTTTGGGTGTCCCAATGCGGAAGTCAGGGACATGCCCTGGAATCCCGCTGTGCTGGAACAGCGAATCGGACGCGTACATCGACTCGGCCAGCATCGCTCCGTACGTGTGGTGAACTTCGTGGCCGTTGATGTCGACTTTACTCCGGATGTTCCGTAACCTGCATTTTCTGGTGCATGTCAAGTGCGACGCGGAACCCGATGATGGGATACAGATTATCCGGCGGCAGGCTGTTGCGGTTGGCGGACCGGCAATTGTGAGAGGTGCTGTTCCATGCCCCGCCTCGGAGTATGCATTCACTGCCGTGGTCCGAGCCGGTCGGATCGGTTTCCGCGGCGGTCGTATAATCGCCGTACCAGTCGGCACACCATTCCCACACATTGCCGTGCATATCGTAAAGCCCCCAGTCGTTGGGCTGGAAGCTGCCGACAGGAATGGTCTTGCCCCATGACCCGCCTCGGTAACCCCGGCCCTGCTTGTCCGATGTATCGTAGTTGGCCTGTTCCAGTTCGTCGCCGGTATTGAACGGCGTATTCGAACCGGCGCGACAGGCGTATTCCCACTGCGCTTCGGTCGGCAGAAAGTATTTCCGGCCTTCGCGTTCGCTCAGACGCTTACAGAACTCAACTGCTTCATGCCATGACACCGTATCCACCGGCCGGCTGCCGCTACGATACCGGCTGGGATTCTTGTCCATCACAGCGTCCCACTGGTCCTGCGTCACTTCAGTGATACCCATATAGAACGGCCGCGATATCGTCACACGATGCGGTATTTCATCATTATCGCGTCCGAACTCATTGGTTGGACTGCCCATTGTGAACTGGCCCGCCGGGATCATGGCGAATCGCATACCGATCGTGTTTGAAAAGAACCGGCCGTCCTGCGTCTTCGATACGATCTGCTCCGTTTCCGTTTTCGTACCCGCGTGATGGTTCAGAATTTCGGCAATCGCCCGGTCCACAATCACCCGCTCGAAGTGACTCTTGTAAACGGCAGGGACCTGCACGCCATTGAGTATCTCCAGGTCGAAGGTATCGGTAACGAGCGAACCCTTGATGAACTCGTCGCTGTCCTTCGGCAGAAACGTCGTGATGCCGTCCTTGTTTTCGAACTGAATTTCACGGATCTCCGTGATATCGAGACCGGTTTCACCCGACGCCGTACGTACCGCCAGTTTCCGATCGGCGATCTCACCGCTGACCAGGTCTGAATTGGTCATAATGAACAGGTCGGCGTGATGGTTGTAATTGAACAGCTCTACTTCTTCATCGGCGGTATGTGTGACGATGTAATTCAGTTCTTCCTTCGATACGGTGATCTCCGGCCCGGTTGTGCCGATCTGGAACCGGATCATTCGATCCGTGATGATGCCCGAGTACCGGTTGAAGTTCGACGTGATGATCACCTCGCGACTGTCATGCGCGTTGATGAATGAAATACCTGTGCAGAATTGAAAAGGAACCACGATCAGGCCGTACTGCGTGGCGATCGTCACGGATTCATTCAGAATCTGACCTCGCATCACATCGCCGTTGGTGAAAAAGAGAATGTCATTGACTTTCGATCGCTGGTGGCCAAATACCGAAACGACAACCGGATAACTGACTTCCTTCCTGATCAGCTTCTGCTGCGCCTTTTCCAAGGCCTCCCTCTCCTGCCGCTCTTTCTCCTCGATAATCTTCTGCGCCTCGGAATGAAACTTCGGCTGGGCTACCGCCGGTGACAGGAACGATAGACAGGTGATGAGCAACATCACTATGGCAACAACCTTTTCATGTTGCATAGCTCATCTCCTGGACCTTGAACGTTTTACGAACATCAATCGGACTCAGTCAGTCTCTCCTGATAATTATCGGCAAAGGTAAAGGTTCTACTGATAACGATATGGATCAAAAATAAACCTTCATAATGGCCTCCGGCACGTTAACTGTTAACTGTATATGGTTTATATATTGTCCATCCGATGGAAAAGTCTTGAATAACAGCGTACTTAATTGTCAGTAGCAGACTTTGAAGTTCCCCGGGGTGGACGGATCACCGAATTCGCCCGTCGCCGGCGTGTTATCGGTCGTGTAATCCGTGATATGGCTGCCCATGGTTTCCACGATCGATTCGATGAATGCCTTCAGATCTGCCTGTTTGCCCTCCGCCACCACCTCGACCCGTCCGTCCGGCTGGTTCCTCACATAACCCGCCACATGGTACCGCCGTGCGATATTCACCGTTGTATACCGAAATCCCACACCCTGCACCCGCCCGGAAAAATCTGCCGTCACACGCATGCCCGGATTGATAGAAGCTTCAGACATAACCCTGATTTCATTGCGGATTTCTGATTGCGGATTGATCAATGACGGTTCACGTAAATACAAGTGTTGCTGGAAACTGATAAACCGACCTCCCGGCCGCACTGCGATACAATGACATTCCCAAAACTTTCGACCTTGAGTCCATTTTTTTACTTGATTGTTTAATTGCTTGATTACTCATTGTTCCGGCATTTCATCTTCCGGGATATCGAAGTTCGCGTAGACTTTCTGCACATCGTCATGGTCTTCGAGTTCTTCCATCAGGTTCAGTATCTTCTCGGCGTCCTTGCCGGTGCATGTAACGTTTGTATCGGGGATCATGGTGATCTCGGCGCTCTCGATTGTCAGCTCTGCGCCTTCAATTGCCTCGCGGACACTGATGAATTCACCTGGTTGGCAGACCACCTGCCAGGCTTCACCTTCGTCGATTACATCTTCCGCTCCGGCTTCGAGAGCAACCGTCATGACGGTTTCCTCGTCAGTGTCGTTCCTGGCGATAAATACCTGTCCTTTATTCTGGAACAGGTACGCTACGCATCCGCTGGCGCCAAGGTTGCCGCCGTGTCGTTCGAAAATTTTGCGTATTTCCGCCGCGGTGCGATTCCTGTTGTCGGTCAGAATATCCAGCATCACCGCCACGCCGCCCGAGCCGTATCCTTCATAAACCACGCTCTCGTAGTGTACGCCTTCAATTTCGCCGGTTCCTTTTTTGATCGCGTTTTCGATCGTGTCCTTCGGCATGTTCTGCGCTTTCGCCTCGTCAATGGCATAACGCAATGTCAGATTCATCTCAGGATTACCCCCGCCCGCCTTCGCCGCGACAATGATTGCACGCGAACATTTCGACCAGAGCTTCGAACGCCTGGCGTCTTGTCGGCCCTTACGATGCTTGATATTCGCCCATTTACTGTGGCCGGCCATACCTGAACTCTCCTGATTACATACAGTGACAGAATGAAACATACATTGTAAACCCAATCACACCCCCGTTCGAACGTCAGAAAATCCGACGTTACGCTTGTCAGCTCCACCTCCTTCCAGTCGGGATCGGTGGTTAACAGGTCGGTGGAACCCGGCGTCTAACCTTGCTCCCAGGGTCGAATGCCCGATCATCACGATAACCGCTCAACTGAACCTGAAAATACCAGTTGTATCTGCGGCCACAATAAGTTTATAATCAATTAGGGTTAGCCTTACGAAATGCTATTAAATTTTATCTGCATATCAATATTGATATTTATCTTGATAATTTATAAATTAAATAATAAAATATGATAGTTAATATGCCGACAGGATAATGGCCTATGAATCGCTTTTCCATCCAGTTGAACCTGCCTGGTGAGATCGAGCGGCTGTTGGCTGAGCGGATCCGTGCATTGCGCCTCAGACTGGGTTGGAAACAGAGCACACTGGCCGATCGCTCGGGTGTTTCACTGCCGACCATCGTGCGATACGAGCGTACCGGCCGTACGTCGGTGGAAAATCTCCTGCGATTATCCCATGCCCTCGGGCGGCTGGACGAATTTGAACAACTGCTCACCCCGCCGCCCGTTCAGTCACTTGCCCAACTCGAAGCACGTGAAGCCCACCCCACGCGGAAACGGGGCAGGCGATGAAGAAACTCGCCGTCTATCTGACGGGTTCGCCCGGCCAGTCCACGCCCGTCGGCACACTTGCCGAACACGATCGCCGGATCTATTTCGAATACGATCCCGACTTCCTTGAAACGCGGCTCGAACTCTCGCCGTTCAAACTGCCGCTACAAACCGGTGTATTCGAACATACCGACGTTGCCATCGGCCCATTGCCCGGGCTTTTCAGCGATTCCCTGCCGGACAGTTGGGGCTGGCTGCTTATGGACCGCTGGTTCCGGAGGCGAGGCGTTGAACTGCGTGCCATCTCACCACTTGAACGACTGGCGTATCTCGGCAATCGTACCATGGGTGCCCTGACCTACCACCCGCCGCATGACATCAGACCAGCAGACGGCGGCCGGCTCGACCTGGCCAGACTCGGCCGCAACGCCGAACAGGTCATCGCAGGTGAACCGGCCGAAGTGCTGCCGCAACTGATCCGCGCCGGCGGATCGCCCGGCGGCGCCCGACCCAAAGTGCTCATCGGACTGCGAATCACCGGCGATAACGCCGAAATCATCACCGGCGAAGTCGACTTGCCCGAGGGATTCGAACCCTGGATCGTCAAGTTCACTTCAAAAGAAGACGGTCCCGATGCCGGCGCCGTGGAATACGCCTGTGCCATGATGGCACACGAGGCCGGGCTCGATATGCCGCCGTCACGACTCTTTGAAGTCGGGCCTGCCCAGCGCTACTTCGGCATACGTCGGTTCGATCGCACGGCCTCCGGAAACCGGCGAATTCACATGCATACCTTCGCCAATCTGATCCACAGCGACTACCGACTGCCTCGTGAGGATTATGCAACACTCCTCCGCGTTTCGCGGGTGCTGACCCGAAACCATCAGGACGTCCTCCGAACCTTTCGACTCGCCGTCTTCAATGTCGCCATCAACAACTGCGACGACCATGCCAAGAACTTCGCATTCCTCATGGACGAAGGCGGCCAGTGGTCGCTCAGCCCCGCCTATGACCTGACTATTTCACCACCAGGCAGCGAACACGCCATGACCCTCCTCGGCCGGCCCGCCGCCGTCACCCGCGAGCACCTCATCGAACTCGCCCGCCAGGCCGATATCAGGCGGCATGAAGCCGGGTCTATCATCGATCAGGTAAACCACGCAACCCGCCGCTGGCCTCACTTCGCCGAAATCGCCGGCTGCCGCGAAAAAGCTGGAACCTTCACCCCCACACTACCTTAACTGAACAGCTCGAGATTGAATTCCACGGGCTCAAGACTCTCCATAATTGACCTTTCAACCCCATCCGTAGAAAATACCCGATATCAGGTAAGCACGAGTCCACTTGCGGAGTCATGCTCGGCATGCGGGTGTAACTCAATTGGTAGAGTGTCAGCCTTCCAAGCTGAATGTTGCGAGTTCGAGTCTCGTCACCCGCTTTTGAGGGAATTGGGATTGCACGACAATCAGGATATACTGCTATACAAAAGAGATGACTGCCGAAAATCCTACACCTTGCACATCGCAATTTCGAGAATCCGGCGACATACTTCAAGAGTCCCACTGTAAGCGTTGCGGCTATTCTCTCAAATTGCTTGATCTGAATGGCCGATGTCCGGAATGCGGGTTTCCGGCATCATTGTCATATTACCATCAGTCACTTCGCTACAGCAGTCCAGTATGGCTGAAGCGTCTCAGTGAAGGCCTTTTCCGTTTTCAACTGGGTATGATATGCATGTTCCTATCTGCAGTCTTTGTATCCAGAACGGTTCAGGTCATAGTCCGGCGTGTGGTGGCTGAAGAAGCAGCAATGTTTATACCCCTGTTCCTGTCCTTTCTTACAGTACTGTTCCTGTCGGGATTTTTGTGGCTCTTCACACTGCGTGAACCCTATCCGTTGCCGTTGCATCGTAAATTGCGATCGTGTATCCAACTGCTGATCCTCCTGACGGCGGTTATATATGTTTTGCACTGGTATTTCTGCCTTATCTTCTCCAACTTCAGCCCCGATGGTCCAGGTGTTGAGATTCACGTCGGTAGGAATTACAGTATCCTGTTCGCACTGCTCGGTGGCGTGCCGGGGCTCTGTTTTATGCTCTTATCGGCGACCATCATCCTCATACTGCTCTACGCCGGGACATTGGCAAAACGCGCTCACCGAAAGTCGCTTCAACTTGCAACGTCGGTTGCCGTCCAGCTGGCCGCAGCATTGGCAGCGGCCAATATACTCATGATGCTTTTCTTTTACAGACATACCTATGCCACACGATCACTTTATGAATCAGCCAATATGGTTTTTTACATATCCATTTTAATATACTTCGTATTTCTGACCGTTCTCAGCGTATGGTATATGCTTGTATTAAAGCATTATGCAGCAATCGCCACCAATGATCTGGACAGAATCGGCCGCGCTGCCATGTACCCGGAAAGAAAAACAACGCGCTTCGCTGCATTGGAAAAGTTGATGGCCGACCTGAAGCGCAGCATCTCGTATCTGTTGCGGTAGTATGCCGCGTGCGGGGTCGGACCTTGACACTTGACACTTTCCGGCACGATGCTGCACGCATCGAATATCTCCATACTCAGAACCGCCCCCGGCAGGACAGCATGCGATCCCGGGTTGATCGGACTCCTCTGCGATTACATGTTCAGTTCTAACGCACTATTCGAGTGCTCCGACGGGTGGACAGGCGCAGATGAGGTTGCGGTCGCCGTAGGGGTTGTCGATCCGACTGACGGGCGGCCAGTATTTTCGTTCCCGCAGCCAGGTCAGCGGATAAGCCGCCTGCTCACGGGAATAGGAATGCGACCACTGGTCGGAACTGACCTGTTCGGCGGTATGCGGCGCGTTTCGCAGGGGGTTGTCGTCAGGATCCAGCCGACCGGTTTCAATGGCTTCGATTTCGCCGCGGATGGCGATCATGGCGTCGCAGAACCGGTCGAGTTCCTCACGTGATTCGGTTTCGGTTGGTTCGATCATGAGTGTGCCGGGAACGGGAAAGCTCATGGTGGGCGCTTGGAATCCGTAATCCATCAGCCACTTGGCGATATCGTCGACCCGAACGCCTGCTGATTTCTCAAAGCCGCGGCAGTCGATAATGAATTCATGGGCAACGCGACCGTTGCGGCCGGTGTAGAGCACATCGTAATACCCCGCCAGCCGGTGCGCCATGTAGTTAGCGCTGAGAATGGCGACCTTCGAGGCGAGTGCGAGTCCGTCAGCGCCCATCATGGCGATATACATCCATGAAATGGGCAGGATCGATGGACTGCCGAACGGTGCGGACGCGACGGGTCCGATGGACGAGCCGCTGCTGCCCGGCTGATCACTGCACATACTGTCAAGAGGATGGGCGGGCAGAAACGGCACCAGATGCTCCGCCACGGCGATCGGCCCGGCGCCGGGGCCACCGCCGCCGTGCGGGATACTGAAAGTCTTGTGCAGGTTCAGGTGGCAGACATCCGCGCCGATATCACCGGGCCGGCACAGGCCGACCTGCGCGTTCATATTGGCACCGTCCATGTAGACCTGGCCACCGGCCTCGTGGACGAGTCGGCAGATATCCACCACGGCCGACTCGAACACACCATGGGTCGACGGATAAGTGATCATCAGTGCGCCCAGCGTATCACGATGACGGCCAATTTTGTCCGCCAGGTCTGCGATATCGACATTACCGTGCTGATCGCAGTTGACGGTGACGACGTCATAACCTGCCATAACAGCCGAGGCGGGATTCGTGCCATGAGCGGAAGTGGGGATCAGACATACACGACGATGTGCTTCCGTGCGAGATTCATGCCACGCCCGGATCACCAGCAGGCCGGTGTACTCACCCTGTGAACCCGCATTCGGCTGAAACGAGACAGATGCGAGGCCGGTGATCTCGGCCAGCCGGCGGTCGAGATCGTCCATAAGCTGCTCATATCCGCAGGTCTGATCCGGCGTGGCAAAGGGGTGCAATGCCGAAAACGACTGCCAGGTGACGGGCATCATTTCGGCGGCGGCGTTCAGTTTCATGGTGCATGAACCGAGCGGTATCATCGAATCGGCCAGTGAGATATCACGGCTCTGCAGCCGGGTGATGTAACGGAGCAGTTCGTGTTCGCTGTGATAGCGGTTGAATACCGGATGTGTAAGGTACCTGCTTTCGCGGCGGTGAGGTAAAGGGATATCATCGATGACTGCCTGATCGATGATGGTATCAAGATCGGCCGCCCGGCCTTCCGGCGAGAACAACTCGATCAGCAGCTTCAATTCTTCAACTCCGGTTGTTTCATCGAGTGTTACCGCCAGTTGATCTTCATTCAGCCTGAACAGATTGACCCCGCGTTCGATCGATCGTGTGACGATCTGTTCGATCCCGCCGTGTTTCGGTGTCACGGTAACAGTATCGAACCGGACCACATCAGGTACTTCATGGCCAAGTTTCCGCAGTCCGGCGGCGAGCGTGTGTGCAAGTCGGCGGACATTCCATGCAATACGTCTGAGCCCGTCCGGGCCGTGGTAGACGGCGTACATACCGGCCATCACGGCGAGCAGCACCTGTGCAGTGCAGATATTGCTCGTTGCCTTTTCGCGTTTGATGTGCTGCTCGCGTGTCTGTATGGCGAGTCGACAGGCGGGTTTGCCGGTGCTGTCTTTTGAAATACCGACGATCCGGCCGGGCATTTTTCTGATGTATTCATTGCGTGTGGCCATGTAAGCGGCATGCGGCCCGCCGTAACCCATCGGTACGCCGAACCGCTGGGTGGTGCCCACGGCAATATCCGTACCGAATTCGCCGGGCTCGCGGAAGATCGCTAATGCCAGCAGGTCCGCCGCAACAACAACAAGGGCACCATTATCGTGCGCGCGGCCGGCGAGTTCGGTGTAATCTTCGATGCGGCCGTCCGTTGTCGGATACTGCAGGAGCAAGCCGCAATATTCAGCCCGGTTGAAATCGATAGCGGACGCCGGCCCGATATGCAGTTCGAGCCCGATGGACCATGCCCGGGTTCGAAGCACGGCAATGGTCTGCGGGTGACAGTCATCGGCAACGTAAAACGCATTTCGCCTGCAGCGTGAGATCGACCAGCACATGGCCATGGCTTCCGCCGCAGCGGTGGATTCATCGAGCAGTGAAGCATTAGCGACCGGCAGGCCGGTCATATCGCAGATCATGGTCTGGAAATTCAAAAGCGCTTCAAGTCGACCCTGGGCGATTTCGGCCTGGTACGGTGTATAGGGCGTATACCACAGGGGATTTTCAAGAATATGACGCTGAATCACGGGTGGTGTGATCGTGCCGTGGTAACCCATACCGAGCATGGAACGGCAGATCCGATTCTTCGAGGCCATACTCCGCATGTGTTCAAGTGCTTCAGATTCACTCAGTGGTGACGGCAAATCAAGCCTGCGGCCGAGCCGTATGTTCTCCGGAATGGTTGCATCAATCAGTTCATCAAGTGACTGATATTCAAGTTCCGCGAGCATGGCACTGATATCGGCATCGGACGGGCCGATGTGTCGGCGGATAAACTGATCGGGGATCAACCGGGTTTGTATGTGCATGCGAACCTGTCTATCGAGTCGTGCTGAAGCTGTACTCTGAATCGATACGGTTTGCCGGCCGGAGGTATCGACGCCGGCCTGCCTGGTGGTATGGGGCATTCCACAGTCCTTTACTGATACCGGGACATTGTGCTTTCTTTTCCGTCCACTTCAGTCTAAGCCGCCATCCGCCGACAGGCAAGAAACGCTGCGGCAGGTACTGGGCAGCGGGGTCTGATTCCGGTAAACTTATGCGATTATGGCAGATATGAACCAGAAACTGGCCGCCGTCTTTCAGCAGATGGCGGATATCGTCGAAATCACGGGGGGTAATCGCTTCCGGGCTATCTCGTTTCAGAAAACGGCTCGCCTGCTTGCCGAACTGGCGGACGACGTTGCGGAACTCGATGTGGATTCGCTGACTGCCATCGACGGGATCGGCAAAGGCACGGCTGAGCGGATTCGTGAATATATCGATACCGGTCACATGGACGAATACGAGCGACTGATCGAGGAAGTCCCGGCGGGACTGCTCAAGCTGCTGGATATACCCGGTCTGGGCCCGAAGACAGTTGCCGTGCTGTGGAAACAGGCCGGCGTTACGAGCATAACAGATCTTAAAGCCGCGATTCATAGTGGCAAGCTTAAGGATCTGCCGGGATTCGGCGAGAAGAAGATCGAGAACATTCACAAGAATCTCGCTTTCGCCACGGAAGCGGGCAAACGTTTCCGCATCGGTTCGGCACTACCGCTGGCACAGTGGTTCGTTCAGCAGTTACGGAAAATGAAAACCGTCAAGGAAGCGGCTTACGCCGGCAGCTTAAGACGCGGGCGAGAGACAATCGGCGATATCGATATCCTCGTCGCCGCCGATCCGAAACATGCCGCGGATATCAGTCATGCATTCATGAACCTCGAAGTGGTCGAACAGTTGATCGCAGGCGGTGAGACGAAAACATCCGTACGCACCCGGCAGGGCATCCAGGTCGATCTGCGGATTGTACCGCCGGATTCGTTCGGCGCGGCGATGATGTACTTCACCGGTTCCAAGGACCATAACGTTCGCATGCGTGAACGTGCGGCCTCCAAGTCCATGAAGTTGAACGAATACGGCCTGTACAGGCAGGTGGACGAAACGTTTGTCGCAGGCCGAACCGAACAGGAGGTATTCAAATCGCTCGGCCTGCAGTGGATACCGCCGGAGCTTCGTGAAGACCGCGGCGAACTGGCGATGGCGGAGAACATGGCGTTGCCCGTGCTGATCGAATTGAATGATATCCAGGCCGAACTTCATGCACACACCACTGCCAGTGACGGAATGTGGTCGATCCGTGAGCTGGCCGCCGCCGTCGCTGATCGCGGATTCCATACCGTTGCAGTTACCGATCATTCGAAAAGCCAGGCGCAGGCGAACGGGCTCAGTGCGGAACGGCTCGAGAAGCATATTGAAGCGGTGCATGAAGTCGCATCAAAGATGAAGAACACGATTACCGTACTGGCCGGTACGGAGGTGGATATTCGGGCCGACGGCAAGCTGGATTATCCGAACAGCCTGCTGAAGGTGTGTGATATCGTCGTCGCCTCTCCCCATTCGGCATTATCGCAGGACCCGGCGGCCTGCACGAAGCGGCTGCTGAAGGCGATCCATAATCCGTATGTCACGATCCTCGGTCATCCCACCGGCCGGATCGTGAATAAACGTGAAGGATTTCACCCTGACATGAAGCAGGTGTTCAAAGCCGCGGTCGAACGCGGGATCGCCATCGAGATCAACGCCAACCACTACCGGCTCGATCTGCGTGACACCCATGCCCGTGCGGCGATCGAGTCCGGTGTCAAACTCGCGATCAATACCGATGCGCATGGGCCGGCCGACCTGGATGAACTGAAATACGGCATTCACGTAGCAAGGCGGGCGGGCGCAACGAAAACCGATGTGGTCAACTGCATGTCACGCTCGGAGCTGAAAAAGTGGATCGCGTCGACCAGGCCGTAAAACGCATACAAAAACAAGTTGAAATCAAGGACTCGAGTCAATCCCGAATCAAACACCATAACGGTATAGCAACCTCACTAATATACCGGCGGCCCGAGTACAGGTCGCAACCTGCCCAGGTGATTTGTGAGCAGGCGCTTCGCTTCATCAGGCTCGACGTTCAATTTCGCCATCACCAGTGCGACCTTAACGCGTCCATCGGCTTGTTCCAGAAGTGTCAAAGCCTGAGCGGCATTGATTCCGCACTGTGAACAGAGAATGCGAACGGCCCGGTCCTTGAGTTTATCATTCGTGGCACGCAGGTCGACCATCAGGTTGCCCCAGACCTTACCGAGCTGGATCATGGTGACGGTGCTGAGCATATTCAAGACGAGCTTGGTCGCGGTACCCGCCTTCATCCGCGTCGACCCGGTAATGACTTCAGGCCCGACTGACAATTCGACCGGAAAATCGACGCGTGCCGGCAGCTTCGGCGGCGGCGGGGCCTCCGCCGGCCGGTTCGCGGCGACGACCGGGGCACGCGGCCGTGTCATGAGATTCAGTAGCGGTACGCAACAGATCAGACCGGTTTTCGCGCCGCGGTCACCGGCGAAGCGAAGGGCGCCCCAGACGTAAGGGGTCGTTCCACCCGCCGCTATCCCGACCACCAGGTCACGTGCGTCCAGGTTCAACGGCTTGAGCTGTTCATCAGCACCCTGCGGATCGTCTTCCATACCTTCACTACTACGACGCAGTGCACTGTCGCCGCCGGCGATCAGACCGATTATCTGATCCGGATCACTGAAAAACGTCGGCGGACATTCACTGGCATCGAGGACCCCGAGCCGGCCTGAGGTACCCGCCCCGATGTAGATCATCCTGCCACCGGCGCGGAGTGAGCCGACGGCGGCGTCGATCAGCTTTTCAATCGCAGGTATCGCCTTACGAACCGACTTGGGCACTTCCATGTCCTGGGCATTGATCAGACGAAGCGCCTGCTCGATGGTCATGGCGTCAATCGCTGCCGACTCGGGTAGACGCCGCTCCGTCTCGAGCCGCCCGCGATCAGCGGGTATGGAAGAGTCTCTCTGCATATGCGTAGTATAATGCCGTTCCGCGGTATCGGGTCGGAAAAGACGGATGTGGAACCTGAAACGCTGAGCCCGCGGCTACGGATATATCCATGCACCGGCGGTACCCGGTCGCCTTGAGCCGGTGATATGCGGCAGTGAGATCACGATATCGTCCTGGCAAAGTGCTGCCAGCACTGCCATCGCAGCGGCTTCACGCAGTTCGCAGGGTATGCCCAGTTCATCCGACAATTTAATATCACCTGCCTGACTGTGGTGCCTGATCCGGTCGACCAGAACCGGGTTCCTCGCCCCACCGCCTGCCAGAATCAGCGAAGTCATACTCGATGCGACGACCCGCCGGCCGATTTCTCGGGCAACGGCGTCAACGGTCGATGCGACAATATCCGCAGGCGAAAGCTGCTCGCCCGCTTTGCGTATCAGGGCGTGCAACCACGCGTCGCTGAAGTCGTCCCGCCCGATGGACTGCCGGCCACGACGATGGAAAAACGGGTGCTGCTGGATCAACTCGAAAACGATTTCATCCGGTCGACCCTCGGCCGCAATCCGACCGTCGCGATCGAATGCCTGGTCACGGAACAGTCGTCTGACCACGCCGTCGATCAGAATATTACACGGGCAGACATCGCCGCCGTCGATCAACTCCGAACCGCCCGCCTTCGGATCGAGAATAGTGACATTACATATACCGCCCAGGTTCACGACGATCCGCTCGAAGGCGTCGGAACGGAACATGATCCAGTCAGCCATGGGCGTAATGGGAGCGCCCTGTCCGCCTGCGACCACGTCAGCCTGGCGAAAGTCGTAACAGACGGGAACGGTGAGTTTTCTAGCAATCGGCCAGGGATCCAGCAGTTGCCACGTCAGGCCGGGCCTGACGGTATGCGCCTCTTCGGCAGATCGCGAGGCATCGGGTGGCAGGTGACAGATCGTCTGGCCATGGGCGGCGACAAACGCCAACCTGGCACCGCGGGGCAGATGACCGCGGCAGAGGCGATCGACGACCATTGCATGCAACTCGCCGAGCAGCCGGCCGGTCTGAACAAACTGCGATGCCGACGCCGGACTGCCCGATGCCAGTGACTGCATCTGGTCGCCCAGCGCGCCCAGCGGTTCATGGTCGCCCGCGACAAGGCGGATACGCATATCAAGCCAACTACCTTCGACCTCGACAAGGGCGACATCCAGGCCGTCCAGTGACGTACCTGTCATGCACCCGATTGCCCACCGTCTGCGTTGATCGTCCTTCATAGTGGATAACAGGATACAATGTCCCCGTCCGAATCGCTTCTTTCGGGATAGTCGAACCGTGTTTTACACAACCGGTTCCGAATAGAGCAGGATGCTGACGATACATGGAGATTGTGCATCATGATTGATACGGATGAATACCGAGTGAAGCCGGGCGACAAACCTGACCTGTCGAAGCTGGCAACAGAGTACGACGGCGGTCGCGACAAATCGTCATGCCGGAAGCAGGCGAAACATAACATCAAGCGTATTGTGGCATTACAGGAGCTGCTTTACGCCGCCAGCCGTCGTAGCCTGCTGGTCATCTTCCAGGCAATGGACGCCGCGGGCAAGGACTCGACCATCCGTCACGTATTCGGCCCGGTGAACCCGGCCGGGTGCCGCGTTGTCAGTTTCAAAGCACCCAGCCCGGAAGAGCTTTCGCATGATTACCTCTGGCGCATTCACCAGCATACGCCCGCCCGGGGGATGATAAACGTATTCAACCGCTCCCAATATGAGGATGTCCTGATCGCACGCGTAAAAAAGCTCGTCGCGGAACCAATCTGGCGGAGACGTTACGAGCACATCAACGCATTCGAACGACTGCTCATCGATGAAGGTACAACGATTATCAAGTTTTTTCTTCACATCTCCAAGCATTACCAGAAGAAACGGTTCGAACGCCGTCTGGCGCGGCCGGACAAACGGTGGAAGTTCAATCCGGACGACCTGTCGGAACGCGGCCGGTGGAACAGCTACCAGGAAGCTTACGCAGAAGCGATGTCACAATGCAGCCCGGTGGATTCGCCGTGGTACATCATCCCTGCGGAAAACCGTGGATTCCGCGATCTGCTGGTCAGCCAGATAGTTCTTAACACACTGGAGTCAATGGACTTGAAGTATCCGGAGCCTTCGTATGATCATAAGACCGTCCAAATCGACTGACCGATCCATCCGGCTCGACACAGCCATGACGATTTGTTGTACACTTCAATATCTGTAACCGGGTTCCCGTGTCCGCCAGCATGCAGGAGAGATATCAAAATGACGCCTATGAACGAACGTCCGTTACGTGCCGGTGTCGTCGGCCTGGGCTTCGGCCGGGGCCATATCGATGCCTACCGCCAGGACCCCGACTGTGAAGTGACCGCGATATGCGATACCGACGAACTGCGACTGCGAAAGGCGGCGGAAATGCATGGGATCGCCCATACATTCACGGATGCCCAGGCGATGTTCGAATCCGGCCTGATCGATGTGGTGTCGATCGCCACGCCAAACGCATTGCATCACCCGCTGACACTTGCCGCATTCAGGGCGGGACTGCATGTTCTCTGCGAAAAACCACTGGCCATGAACGCCGGGCTGGCCAGGGAAATGGTCGACGCGGCCGATGCTCAGAATAAGAAGCTGGCGATCCACTACGGCCATCGTATGACGCCCACTATTCTGCTATACCGCAAATACGTGGAATCCGGAGAGGTGGGCGATATCTATTTTGCACGTACCTACTGGCATCGTCGTCTGGGGATACCCGGCTCGCCCGCGTTTATCTCGAAGGAAACCGCCGGGGGTGGCGCGTTTATCGATCTGGGCGTCCATATGCTCGATCAGGTCATGTTCATCATGGGATATCCCGCAGTGAAAAGCGTAAGCAGCCAGACTTATACCCGATTCGACACAATCGACCGGCCGGGGATGAATATGGACGTTGAAGACTTCGCCGTCGCTTTCATCCGCTTCGAAAACGGCGCAACCATGGAAATAGAAATATCATGGGCATCACATCACAATCATCCCGAATGCGCCGGTACGTATATCTACGGAACGAAGGCGGGGCTTGTCCGCGTAACCGAAAACTACAAGGAAGTGGAATGCTCGATCAACCGTCGTGAACACGGGTCGCTGATTTCAGGTCAGGTTGTGCGGATACCCGGCAAACCGGTGAACGTGCACTGCGATCTGCTCGATGCCATTCGCAACGATCGTGACCCGCTATGTTCAGGCCGACACGGCCTGATCACCATGCAGGTGATCGACGCGATCTATCAGTCCAGCCGTGACGGCCGTGAAGTGGTGATCGAGTAACCGGGCAGCCGCACGTTCCCATTCTGAAGAACCGCTCACACACCCATGAGCAGATCGAATACAAGTTGATCGAGCTCCTCATAAGGCAGCGACCGGCCGGCGAGTTTCTGACGATTGAACTTGACGGCCAACAGTTCTCCGGCGTTCTTCTTACTGAATCGGCCGGTCAGGGCCGCCATGCGCCGGTTATCATGTTGTATCTTCCGCAACAGCGATTGAATACGCCGGTTGCTGTTGAACTGCCCGACCTTGTGCTCGAGTATCTTATAGGTCCGCATCGAACCGCGTGCGAAATGCTTCACATCGTTGTAGTCGGCGGTGCGATAGGCATGGCTGTCGAAATGCTTCGGCCCGGCGTAGCCGTAATCGGTGAGCAGCTTGACCAGGAAGAACGCTTGCTTGTAGCTGACCGATCCGAACCGGAAGTCCTGATCGTACCGGTTGAATTCCTGGTCGTTCAGATCGATATGGAACAGTTTGCCCGCTTCAAGTGCCTGTGCGACGTGGTGGGTGAAGTTCAGGCCGGCCATCGCCTCGTGCGCGTATTCGGGATTCACACCGACCATTTCGGGATGATCCAGCGACTCGATGAACGCGAGGTACGAGCCGGTAACCGACATGAAGATATGGCCACGCGGTTCGTTGGGTTTCGCCTCGAGCGCGAACTTATAGCCGAACCGCTGATCGATACTCCATCCGCAGAGAAAGTTCATCGCCTCACGGAACCGCTCGATGGCGACAACCGGGTCCTTGGCGGCGTCGGTATCGGTCCCTTCGCGGCCGCCCCAGAAGACGTAGATTTTCGCGCCCATTTCAGCGCCGAGTTTCATGGCGTTCATGGTCTTCTGAATCGCGTAGGCGCGGACATCGGCGTCATTACTGGTAAATGCACCGTCCTTGAACACGGGATCGCTGAATAGATTGGTCGTGGCCATGGGAACTTTCAGGCCGGTGCGCCTGAGTGCTTTTTTAAAGTCGCGTTTGATCGATTCGGCCTCGCCGGTCGTGGCGTCGATCGGGATCAGATCGTTATCGTGGAAGTTCACGCCGTATACCCCGTCCACCTCGCCCAACAGTTCAACGATCTGAGCAGGTTCGAGTTTATCGCGGGTCGGTTCGCCGAAAGGGTCCCGGCCGGGATTCCCTACCGTCCATAACCCGAAAGTAAATTTATCGTCACGACTCGGTGCATAGAGGTCTCGCTTGGCCATGGGATTATTTCACCTCACCTCTTCCAGGGTCAGGGGTTTATAAATTATGAAAGTTCGTTATTGTTAGTGTGCTTGGTTCGGGCTGAAAGGTCAAGTCCGGCGTCTCAGGCCGGTCGGCCTGCTTGCGGTTATTCATTGACACGGGTGGAGCAAAACCATGAAGCATCTACGCGAGGAACTCTGGTTCAACACGCCGCACCGTCGTGATTACATCAATATCACCGGCCAGGTCGAAGACCTTGTCCGTAAAAGCGGCGTGCAGAACGGCCTGTGCCTGGTCAATGCAATGCACATCACGGCGAGCGTCTACATCAACGACGCCGAATCCGGCCTGATTCAGGACTATGACGACTGGCTCGAAAAGCTGGCGCCGCATGAACCGATTTCGCATTACCGCCATAACCGAACGGGCGAGGACAACGGCGATGCGCACCTCAAACGCCAGGTCATGGGACGCGAGGTCACCGTCGCCATCACCAACGGTCAACTCGATTTCGGGCCGTGGGAACAGATTTTCTACGCCGAATTCGACGGCCGGCGGAAAAAACGCGTCCTGGTCAAAATCATCGGCGAGTGACGACACCTGCACCACGTGCGAACATCGCGGTAGCGTGCGATTCATCTGCGTTAGTTGATAAAGCACGATGTTTTCAGGCTCAGTAAACGCTCAAGATAAACTTGATGAATTCCCGCTTATCTGATCGAGATATGTCACGAATATGTGTCTGGATGAAACGACTGAAAAACTCGAAGCCCGAAAACTTGTTTACGCCTTGATCGCCGTCACCTGCACTTTAATGTAATTCTGGCGGTGCCCCCTGCGGCGTTTGTAGGTCTTTCGCCGGCGGTACTTGACGATTTCGACTTTCCTGTCACGCTCTTCGGCAAGAATATCGGCCTCGACGCTTGCGCCATCAACCAGTGGCCGGCCGATCTTCGGCTCGCCTTCCCCGCCGATCATGAGCACGCGATCGAATGTCAGGCTGGTACTGTCGTCCGGCAGGTCACGGACATCCACCTTGATGGTATCACCTTCGGAAACCTTGATCTGCGTGCCGCTGTCTTCAATGATCGCATACATGACAACCGTCCTTCCAATCGCAATAACACCGCGAAATCAAACCTGAATCGAGCCGTGTAGTTTATCAGGCAGACAGAGATTTGCAATCGGATGGCACGGCGCCCCTACGAACACCGAACACGCTGCCCCCCCCCAACGGATAGCTTATGTACCCGCAATCGCCCCCTTTCTCATTATCATCGCCCTCACACTCACTTCGCAGGTAAATACGCGCCGGTACGATAGACGGTTCGGCCGCCGATGCGGAGGATACCGAAGTAGACCTCGTCGCCGGGTTTGACTTTTTCGAGCAGTTGGCCGACTTCTTCGAGATTGCGGGGCTGGTAGCGGTCGATCTGGATGATCACATCACCCCGTTCCATCCCGGCCCGATCGGCGGGCCCGCCGGATTCGACACGTGCGATGATAAGACCGCGGAGATTGCGGATCCCGGCGTCCTGAGCCAGACGGGGCGTCACGGTAATCGCATCGATCCCGAACTTCCCGAGCAGCAGCTCACCGCCGTCAGGTTGCGGCCTCAGATCGAGTCGCAATTTAAGCTCGCTCTGATCACCATCGGCGAAATGCACGGCCAGCTCGATCACCTCACCGGGCTTGCGCCCGATCAGGGCGATGTAGTACTCGACAAGGTTGGTCACCGGCGAGCCGTTGATCGCATCGATATACACTTCCATGCCACGCAGGCCGATCTCCTCGGCGGGCGAGTTCGCCTTCACCTCGTCCACTTTCAATACCGTCGCCCCGTTCAATGTTTCCTCGATCACTTTCAACCCGGTGTTGATCTGGTATCGCCTCTCGACATCGAGCATCTCGGGCAGAAGCGTTCGAAGCTGATCGACGGGGATGGCGAACCCGATATTCTGGGCATCAGCGCGAATGGCGGTATTAATGCCGACAAGCTCACCGAGAATATTAAGCAACGGACCGCCCGAGTTGCCCGGATTGATGCTCGCGTCGGTCTGGATCAGGTCATCAAACGTCTTACGCTCATTGATCACCAGCTCGCGGCCGGTGGCACTGACAACACCTGTCGTCACCGTATGCTGATAACCCAGCGGATTGCCGACGGCGATCACCGTCTCGCCGATCATCAGGTCACTGCTCCGGCCGAGTGCGATGGGATTCAGTTCATGATCCGATTCGATTTTCAATATGGCGAGATCGTGCTGCTCGTCGATCGCCACGATATCGGCATCGTATTCGGTGCCGTCTGCGAAGATCACTTTACGCTCGGCCGTCCGTGAAACCACATGCGCGTTCGTCACGATATAGCCCTGGGCATGAATCACGAAACCCGATCCGACACTGGTCTGCTTGATTTGGCGCCTCCGCGAGTGGAACGGGAAGTCGAAAATGTCATCGAAAAGGCTGTCGAATCCGTGGCGCGATCGCACTTCGATAATCTGCGTGGATGAGATATTCACCACCGCGTCACGCGTACTCTCAACCACCTCGACCACGGGCGTGCGGCGGACAGACTGCTTATCATCGTCAGGCGCAGGTGACTGGCCGACTGCAACCGCCGTGAAGATCAACGTGAAAACCAATCCCGACCACCTCAGGGCGATATGACGGCTGAACATGGCAATCAACTCCTGTAAAAAACATAACCCTATCCGACAGGGCAATTAATAATGTTCTGCCCCATGCTGACTATCTTACGAAATTTGTCTGTCACGGTTCATCGCCGTATAACATCCACCGTAAACAAACCCGGTAACACAGGCAACCCGGCTCCCAACACGGATAATCAACATAATTAACAAGAACCCTGATACCAATCGCTAAAAGACTAAGGACTAAGACTCAAGGACCCTTCCCATGGATTCTGAAACAGTCATGCAATTCGAACTCGTGGCCAACTACACCTGCCATTGCGGTGAAAATCCGCTATGGCACCCGAAAGAAAAAAAGCTTTACTGGGCCGATATCCCCACCGGACGGATGTTCCGGTACGACCCGGCAAGCGGTCAGCATGAACTGTGTTACGAAGGCCGACCGATCGGCGGATTCACCATCCAGCAAAACGGCGACCTGCTTCTCTTCAGAGACTGCGGCAACGTCGTCGTCTGGCGGAACGGTGAAATCATTCAAACAATCGTCAATGAAATTCAGGACGAACTGAAGACGCGGTTCAATGATGTCATCGCCGATTTCGAAGGCCGGGTCTTCTGCGGGACCATGCCGACGAAATCCAGGCTCGGCCGGCTCTATCGCCTTGATCCCGACGGGTCCTGTCGCGTGGTCATGGAAGAAGTCGGTTGTGCCAACGGCATGGGCTTCACATTCGACGGCCGGCAACTCTACTTCACAGATTCGCAGCCACGAGTCATCTGGCTGATCGGTTACGACCGGCAGACCGGGGAACTCGGCGGCAAGCGGCCGTTCATCCAGATTCCTGAAGGTGAAGGCGTGCCCGACGGTATGACCGTCGACGCCGATGGCGATATCTGGTCCGCACGATGGGACGGATGGGGTATCTACCGCTACGACCCCAACGGCCGATTGCGACAGAAGATCGATATGCCCGTCAAGAAAGTCACCAGTGTGATTTTCGGTGGAGACGACCTGGGCGACCTGTACGTCACCTCGGCGGGCGGAGATGACCCGGAAGACAACGGCCACCAGGCAGGGGCTCTCTTCCGCCTCCGTACCGATGCCAAAGGCTGGCCCGAGCATTGCTCCCGTATCGGTTTGTAGCGAATCAACGTTAATTCAACGCCGTACAGTACCACGCGGAATCATCACCCACCTGGAGTTCCTCAAGCAGATGCAGCTTCACCAGGTGACCGATATGTTGTGCGGCCGCATGGGCAAGGTCGGGCCGATTCGTGAACAAGTGAAGGACCGGCGACTGACTCTCATTGATCCGGCACTGACGCTGAGTCAGCCTGATCAGATCCATGTGTGATTCCACCCACTGGCGCGTCTCAATCAATGCTAGCATCGCACTGCGGAACGAATCGAGGCCGTTGCGGCTGGAAGCCTCAGCCTGATGTCGAAGCAGTACATGAACCACGCCGTCCTGATCGAGCAGTAGCCGGGCATCACGCCGGTATGGACAGCGGGCATCGAGCGGTACGCCGCCTGGCACGGCATTCGGCCCGGCGAGCAGGAAATCAACAAGATCGGGCGTTTCCTCACGCGGCGGCGAAAGCGTCCGACCCGACGGGTCAACTGATCGTGATTCAGCCTGCAACGCCGGCTCTGACGATTCACCGTAATGCGGCAGGTCTTCTTCCTGTTCACCATGACTGATATGTTCACGTGGCGGCATCGTCACCTTCGGTGACTGAACCACGCGATCCGAACGTTCAACTTTCTGCTGATCCGCTGCATGACGACCCGCCGATCGACGTTCAGACGGTCTTTCAGAAACCGCGCTGCGATGTCGCGGGGAATCGGATTCCTTTTCCTGATCTGGCACAGGTGCTGGCGAATCAGACGGGGGTAAATCAGGCTCTTCCTCAAATGCTACGGCTTCGATATCCGTGCTGATATCGTTATCGGTATCCGTATCCCCGGCATCGTCTTCAATAACGGATTCGACACGATCAGGAACGTCCTGCATATCAGCCGCCGATTCGCCGGAACTGTCGATATCGGGGTCAGGGTGGGTCTGCTCTTCGGGCTCGAAATTCGGTTCTTCAAGCTGGTCAAGCCACTGGGCGAGTCGCGGCCACTGGAGCTGTATGTCGGGGAAACTGCCCAGTTCAACCACATTCACCGGAACGATCTGCTTCTGCCAGCCGGCCAACTGGACCGGTGAAAGCATGAAGTCGTTTGTAATCGACTGAATCTGGGTATAAGCCATCTGGCTTTGCGATTCACTGCTACCCATGACCATCACGGCCACATTCTTCCGGCGGACACCCGAATCAAGTCGCACGAATCGCTTCAACTGGCGATATGTACTGATTACCGCCGACTCATCTGCACCGCAGAGCACGGTCCAGTCGTCAAGGGCGGCGAGCTGGGAGATATTCTCCATGCTGATGGGATCTTCCACGTGCAGTAGGACAAACTTCATCGGCTGGTCTTCACTGTTCGCCAGCGCATCGAGCACCATCAGCAGGTCCAGGCCATCCCGCCCGTCAAGTTCAATCGCAACCGGCTGGGAGGACCGGCGAATGGGACGTACCAGCTCCAGGTCGATGTGCGTGCCGGTGAGATGAATCACACCCACCGGCCCGTACTGATCGGCCAGTATCTGAGCATATTGTGTCAGCCACGGCCCGTTTGTCGCCGGCAGATGGCCGGGGATAACCGCCTCGGCCATCACCGCCGCACGGCCGGTGAATGCTTGATCGTCCGTCACATCATCTTCAGGCAGACTCTCAGCGCCCATGCCGGTGAGGCCATCGGATTCATGGGCTGTCATCGTCGAAACGTGACCGGATTCCTGTTCATCCGGGTGATGCCCGATCAACTCGTCATCCATGTCATCCGGCTCGGGTCGATGGAGCCTGAGCCTGGGCTGATCGCTGACGGTAGCCGGTTCATCGAACCGTGATGCCATGATCCGTTCGAGGTAAGCCTCTCGCTGGTCCCGCGAACGCCTCAGAGCAGCCTGTTCCTCGCGGCTGTCCTGGATTTCATCGCCGTTCATGTCGAACTCCGGGTCCATAACGCCGGTGTGACCGCCCTGCTTCTGCGGTATAATGAACGGGTATGCCTGTACCGGCGTCTTCGGCGCCAGGCGGATCGGGACCGGGCCGTCCGGCACGTGATTCTTGTTCTTATTCACATCCACATCCTTATTCTGTACTGAAGACCGAGATGATCGAGCGGGCTTGACGTCATCGGGCTTGCTGATACCTCCGGTCAGAAATAAATCAGCAAGCGATTCCAGCGCTTCCTGTGTACGATCGTCATCCATGACAGCTCTTTCCTCGCGGTATGAACCTGATGAATAAACTCGCGGCAGTCGGATGAACGAACCATGACGAACCATAACGTGTCATGGCTGTCGGATTGACGGAATCAGCCGCCCTTCCTGGTACCCTGGTATACTTCCGCACGTCTCCACGTACGACGTCTGTATTGCCGAACGCCCTGACCGAAGTCAGATATTTATCTCAACCACGTTGTTCAATTCACCGAACGGATTGGTTTCCACAAACTTATTGTACGGGTCATGCATCCATCGGCCGTCGACCACCAGCCGGTAGCGGTACCGCCCCGGCGGAACGTGAATGCACGCCTGCCAGACCCCGAGGTGTTCGTCGCGGACCATGGGGGTGCGGGCAGGGATCCAACTGTTGAAATCACCGGCAATGGCCAACTGCCTTTCATTACCATTGGCAGGCTGAACGAACAGCAACCCTTGCGAAGTATTCCGCACACCGTAGACCCTGCTGAGCTTTTCTCGTATCCGCTGGTCGGGAACCGGCTCGGTCGACGGTTGTTCCTCGAGTAGCGGTTCCTCCTGCGCCGGCGGTATGGCGACATCGAGTTTTTCAACCTGCATATCGTCATCACCCGCCAGCTTCGCGGAGATCACCGCCGCACGTGCCGAGAGCGAACGGGCACGTTCGACAAGTTCCGCTGCCCGGCTGAGCGCAGGATTACGCAACTGCTCTGACTCGACGCTCTGTTCCGTTTCACCCCGAACCGGGGGATTCGTGATCAGCCAGTGCGACAGCTGCTCGAAATCCTGCATACCCCGGCTGGCAGCGTCATACTCCGTGATCGGCTGGCCGAAGCTCGCGGCTTCCTTCAATTTGCTGTTGAAATTGATCACAATCGGCGAAAGCCTGTCGCCGAAATGCTTCTTGAGTTCAGATAGAATCTCTCTCGCCAGTTTGGTCCGGACGTCATACATGGTCGGCAGAACGTGGAATCGGACATGATGCCCCACTCTGCGGACCAGCATTTCGATCGTCTTCTCCTGCTTGATCGAACCCTGCAGCGCGAAGTAACCCGTTTCAACGGGTATCAAGACTTCATCGGACGCACGGAGCGCATTGAACGTCAGCAGTCCGATGGCAGGCGGACAGTCGACCACACAGAAATCGTAACGATCCTGAACCGTCGACAGGACCTGCGCCAGGCGACGGTCCTTATCACCGGCGTTCACCAGTCGCTGTTCGATACCCGCCAGTGCCATGGTCGACGGCGCCAGGTCGAAGTGCCGCGAGACCTGCCACGTGATTTCAGACAAGCCGATCGACCCGTTCATCCCGGCAATCAACAGGTCCGCCATGGACCGGTCGATCTGAGCGTCTGGAACCGCCAGGCCAAGCGCGCAGTGCGACTGGGGATCCATATCCACCAGTAACGTTCGCTGGCCTTTCGAAGCGAGTGTGGCGGCGAGGTTGATCGATACGGTGGTCTTACCGCATCCGCCTTTCTGATTGATGATCGCTATGGTACGCACGAGTCAGCCCTTTCGTCCGTGAAAGTGCTTGATGCAACCGGCTCGCACCCCGTGGATCAAGCCTCGTCCACTTATGCACCGGCCCGATTCTTCCGGTTCGGACCTGTAACCTTACGATCAATACCAACTTGACCGCTGTTCATCGTTATCGGGACAGTACGGGCTTAACCTTGAATATCAGTATTGATAGCCGGGTTTTACCATTTTTAGAACCCATCGATACCCCGACCCGCAACGCCGACCATAACCCTTCCAAATGGCCGATCCGACGCATTCTTCACACTTTGACACCGATCAAAAAGAGGCGAAACATCATCGAAAAAGTTAAAATGCCGATCATGTCAGCGATTGACAAGCCAAAGCCAGTACTCATCTTAGCCAGCCGCTCACCCCGGCGGGCGATGATGCTGCAACGTGAAGGCTACCGATTCAAGCAGGTCGATCCGCTCTACAACGATCCGCCTCAACCTGAAGCACCCGATCATAGCGATCCGTGCAGTCACGCCATCACACTGGCCGGTAGAAAGGCGGTGAGCCTGCAATCACAATGCGTCCCGGGAACGGTCATTATCGCCGCCGATACGATCTGCGTCGCAGCCGACGGACGGCTCATCGGCCAGCCGGCGGATCAGGACGACGCACGACGGATGATCCGGCAGTTCATGAACGCTGACCATGAGGTTGTCACCGGCATCGCACTGCTACACAGCGGCGTTACCAGTATTGAAAACGGGGATTCACCGCAGCTCGACTGCTTCGCCGATCGCGCCGTCGTACAATTCGGCCAACTGGCGGACGACCTGTTGGAAGCATACCTGGATAGCGGCCACTGGCGTGGAAAGGCGGGCGGTTATAACCTTTTCGATCGGCAGGAAGCCGGCTGGCCGGTTGATGTGCTCGGTGACCCGGATACCGTGGTCGGATTGCCCATGCGAATGCTCAGGCAACGCTTGACTGATCTGGGTATTGTTGCCATACAGAACCGGTAAGCGACAATGGAACAGGACATGATCTCAGGCAGTGAAATATCAGCGATCATGAACGGCCGAAGACGTGATGCGTCGGCAAAACTGTTGCGTCCCGCACTGACTTGTCTGAGCAGTGTATACCGGCTGGTCATCGCAACGCGGAACTATACGTTCAACCGCGGCCTGCGCAGCTCGGTGTCGCTGCCCCGCACTACGATCAGTGTAGGTAATATCACCGCCGGCGGTACGGGAAAAACACCCATAGTCATCGAGCTGGCCGGCCGCCTCGCCGCCATGGGCCAGAAGCCCGGCGTGCTGCTGCGAGGTTACGCGCGGACCGAACACGGCAGCGACGAACAGATGGAACTGCAGGCATCGCTCGGAGACGATATGGCAGTGGTAGCCGATCCCGACCGCGTCGCAGGGGCAAGACGACTGATCAAACGCAAGCCGGATACCACCATACTGATCATGGACGATGGATTTCAACATCGCCAGGTGAGCCGGGCACTCGATATCGTTCTGATCGACGCGACCGAACCGTTCGGATACGACCGCCTGCTGCCCCGCGGCTTGCTGCGTGAACCGCCGTACAACATCCGCCGGGCCGATGCCGTCATTGTCACACGAGCAAACCTCGTGGATGAAGATACACTCGCTGAAATCGATAACCGTATCGCCGATCTGACAGGCGATACCCCGCTGGCCCATTGCGATTTCCACTGGCAGCGAATCCGGGACGGCAATGAATACCGGCCTGTAAATACCCTAAAAAACCTTCGCGTCGCAGGCGTCTGTGCCGTCGGCAATCCCGACGCCTTCGACTGCATGCTGAGACAGGCCGCCGGCGAAATGCTCTGGTGTGAGCATTTCCCCGATCATCATCCCTATCAACGCGATGAAATCATAAGAATTTTCGATCGTGCCGTCACGGATCACGCACAAGCCGTCATCATAACGGAAAAGGACTGGCTCAAGTGGCGCCCGCTACTGTCGGACTCGCCACCGCCCGTACCCGTTTACCGACCCGAAATCAGCGTCAGATTCATCGACGGCGAACAGGCGCTGCACGCCCGACTCCGTAAGACCATCAGCAGAATACACTGAACTCACATCACCGCAGTTGACCGCAATTGAATGATACGGACAAGCCCACCAAAGGCATTGAAGCCGACACAAGCCGGTCTCAATCCCTTTGATAGGGTACCGTCGTCAGATAACCCGTCCACCTCGCCGACCACCCTGCGGCATCACAGGGCAGCGGCGCACTGCCGTAGACTTGTTGGTAATAGACTGAGGCCTGATATGGGTATTACAGATACGGACCTGGCAGGTCAGACCCGATCTCCGGTTTTCTCGAACATGACTACCCACAGCCGCCGATGTCGATTATCCTGTAAGCGTGCAGGACCCGGACTACTTAATACGTTTGATCGATAAATGGCAGCGGAGACGTGTGCTGGTCGCCGGCGATTTCATGCTGGACCGCTACGCGTACGGCAACGCCGATCGGCTGTCGCCCGACGCGCCCGTGCCCGTCCTCGCCATAGAACGGGAGGAAGCGAAACCCGGCGGCGCAGCGAATGTCTGCCTCGACCTGCTGGCACTCCAATGCGACGTCGAGGCGATCGGCATCATCGGCGAAGACAGTGCCGGTGATCACCTGCGAGGTGAACTCGAAACCCGCGGCTGCGGCACGGCCGGGATCATCGCTCTGCCCGACCGCCCGACTACGGTCAAGCATAATTTCGTCGGACTGGCCCAACATCGCCATCCGCAGAAAATGTTCCGCGTCGATACGGAACGCAATTACCCGCTATCGTCTGAATGTACCGACGCCCTGCTGGCGAAGGCGGCCAGATTGATCCGCAACGTCGATGTGGTCTGCCTGGAAGACTACAACAAGGGCGTATTGACCCGGCAACTCTGCCAGGGACTGATTCAACTGGCTCATGACGCCGGCAAACCCGTACTGGTCGATCCCGCGGCCGTCAGTGATTTCACGAAATACCGCGGCGCAACGTGCATCACACCGAACCGGACCGAAGCCGCTCGGGCAACAGGCGGTTCGGTGAAACAGGAAGACAATAGCGCCATCGAACAGATGGGCCGGAAGCTGCTGGCCGATCTGGACCTGAAGACACTTGTCCTCACGCTCGATAAACAGGGCGCTATGCTGCTGAACGTCGAGGGCGACGCCATGTGGTTACCCACCGTGACCAGATCAGTCTATGACGTCACCGGTGCAGGCGATATGGTCCTTGCCATGCTCGCTGCGGCGGTGGCGAACGACATAGACTGGCCAGCGGCGGTGGCACTGGCGAATATCGCCGCCGGGCTCGAAGTCGAAAAATTCGGCGTTGTTCCCATCGAACTCGACGAAATCCTGCTCTCCATTCTCAAACAGAAACACCAGCACACGGGTAAGCTCCGCGAACTGGATACTCTCGTTCGTGAACTGAACGCCTATCGCAAACAGGGCGCTCGGATCGCTTTCACCAACGGATGCTTCGATATCCTCCACGCAGGCCATGTCTGCTTCCTCAGACAGGCCAGGGAACACGGCGATCTGCTCGTGGTCGGGTTGAATACCGATGACTCGATCAGCAGAATCAAGGGCAAGGATCGGCCGGTGAACCAGCAGGACGACCGTGTCATGGTCCTCAGTGAATTGGAAAGTGTGAATTATATTGTCATGTTCGATGACGACACCCCGATGGAGTTGATACGCCGCATCAGGCCGGATGCACTGGTCAAAGGCGCCGATTACTCGCGAGAGCAGGTCGTCGGCGCCGATGAAGTGGAATACCACGGCGGCCGGGTCGTGCTGATCGATCTGGTACAGGGAAAAAGTACTACCAATATCATCGAGAAGCTGCGGAACGGCACCTGATACGATCATTGAGAATATCGCAGCCGATCGGAGTGACAAATGGCAATCGAGCACATGGTCTGGATCAGATTCAACGAAGGCCTCGACCCCGAGCGGATCGAACAGCATCTGCAATCGCTACGATCACTCAAAGACCGCGTGCCCGGTATCAGGCACCTCGCAGTCGGCCCGAACATCACCGACCGGGCAGACGGCTACACCCACGGCCTGCTGGTCCGACTGGATTCACCTGAATCACTACACACATACCAATCTCACCCCGAACACGTCAAAGTCGCCGTACCACTGAAACAAGACGCACACCTGAAGGCAATGGATATTGAATACAACGATAAAGCCTGAACCTTCAACCAGGTCATTCCGGTTTGTCCGTGGGTCGCAGGTGTTCGGCATCATTTTCCCTAGTCCTTCTGTGAGATCCACCCGAAGCTAAGCCGCAAATAGGGTGGGTGGTGGGTGGGGGTGTGGTAGGTGGGGGCTTTTCGGCATTTTCAGTAACTGCCTGGTGCTGATTGAAACATTACACTCGCACTGCTGCTTGATCCCGCTATCCACTTGTCAAAGAGCAAGCTATCGGTCTGCGCTGACTGGTAATTCTCTGTTGCAATCACCTGTTTTTCGCGTTACCATTTTTACTTCGATTCGGCTTTGACGGCGAGTTCTATATAACCCAACATTACGGGACACGTCGAGCGTCGTGATGCTCAAAATCTCGCTCACTCCGGATAATGAAATATCTCTACTACAACTTTGTTTTCATTTGTAATAATAAATCGCAAATCATAATCACCCTTGCATTTTGATTTGTCGACTAATACAATTTCCTTATTAACACTACAGCGCTATCAAGGTCCCCTGGTGCGCTTCAGTCGTGACCTGATCGAGATCTCATACCGGTGTTGATAATATTGGACAATCGATAAAGTCCGTTCCAGAGATGAGCGGATGGAATGGATTTGATCAAACCAGCACTGAGTGATGCAATTCAACGCGCGGACAATCTGCTCGATTGAGATGTACGGATTTTTCCCCCCGAAGCCGATCGGTCTGTTCGGCCGCAAACAGCATCACAAGTTGGCACAGAATTAAATGACGCATTAACACTACAGCGCTATAAAAGCTCAAGTTTACCACCGGGGCAAGCCGATA
>CAYRND010000033.1:0-29677 GCA_964425365.1 uncultured Phycisphaeraceae bacterium | reverse complement strand
CAAACTCGGCGAAGGCCGCCAGCATGTAGCGGAGAAATCGGTTCTGCGGGGCTGAGGTCAGCTCCGGCTGATGAACGAGGCACAGCTCGACGCCAGCTTTTTCGAATTCATCCAGCAGCACAACCGCATCGTGCATGTTGCGGCGAGTGATGCGGTCGAAAGCGATGGCATAGACTCGGTCGAGTGCGCCGAGATCGATGACCTTTCGAAGCCTGCGCATGCCGGGCCGGTCCAGTGTCGAGCCCGAGTAGCCCTCATCTTCGAAGTGCTGGCCGGTCCAGTAGAGGGAGGGTCCCCCGGATTGCTTGGCGTATTCCTGGCAGGTGTGGAACTGGGCTTGGCAAGAGGAGAAATCGACGAGCCCTTGTTTCGACTGGCGAGTATAGATGGCGTAGCGGATGGGGGGCAAGGCACTCACTTGGCGTCAGGGCCCTCTTGTATTGGGACATCACGGGTTGTGACAACGACTCCGGGCCACTTCGCATCAACGCAGGCGTCGAGCATTGTCTTGATCGCGAGTATGACCTGCGGCTCATCCACGCGAAGTCGGGCCAGACGGTTGACCACGTATGCCAGAAGGCCCGGTTCGGGATAGCTTTCGATGGTCAGCATGGTCGAACGGGTGAATGCCTCGCTAGTCTCACCTTCGAGAAACCGCCACATTTTCGCGTTCCGCTTTGCAAACCCATCGATCGCCGCTTCACTGATTGTCCCATGCGATTGAAGGTCCGCCTGCAGAGAGCGAAAGACGATCATCGCGATCTCTAGCACCGCGTCCTGTATTTCGCCAGACAGAGCTGCTCGTGTCGCAACAATCGCCGTGCCAAGCACGTTCGGCTGCGTGTGGAACATCTCGTCAACAAGCCGTTCTTTCTGAGGAAAGCTCATCCTCGTGACCGAGGCAACGATGGTGCCGACGTCTTGGGGCGACAAGGGACGATTGCGTAACGACATCCACGAATCCAGTGCGCTGAGAAAAGGTTCCAAATGCTCATCCATTCAACTGCAACTGTCATTGATCACCCTGCCGTGGTGCTTCCTCGGGCAGAGACGGCAGGTCATCAGGCATGACCATGGCGATCCGCCCATCCCGCCAGAGAACCAACGGCTGACCGTGTTGTTTCGCCTGTTCGGCAGCGCGGCGGGCGGCGCGGATCATGGCCTTCCGGCTGCCTTGCATATCCGGATACTTCTCGCGATGTTGCTGGATCATGAATTCACTCCTTCGTCGACAAGCACTGGCGGCCATTGGCTGGCGTCAAAGACCTGCCATGCGTCGACTGCGGCACGGTAGTGCTGATGGAAGTTGGCGATGCCACGGTTAAAGCGGCGACGAATGTCAGGTTCAGGAATGTTGTGTCCGCCCTGAAGGACGCGATGTTTCACGCGTTCGACGGCCAGATCGGCTGACGGAAGTTGCAGGAACATCAATTCGACCTGGTAGCCCAATTCTTTCCATTTGCGGATCATGCGAAGGTACGACCGACCTGCGAGTGTCGTTTCTATGGCGAAATCTTCACGCTTGGCAGCCATCTGTCGAACATGTTCGAGCATAAGCCGTGACGCCTCGACCGCCATCGATTCGGGGCGGAATGGCGACAAACCGGCTGCGATCAGATCGGCATTGAGGAATGTCGGGCAGTGGCCTTCGGCCGTCAGAAACTCCGTGGCAAAGGTGGTCTTGCCCGAGCCGTTGGGGCCAGCCAGAATCAGTGCGCGAGGCGATTCGGTGGGCTGCGCTGGGTTCATGCCCGATCCCCCGGGCCGGCAGACGTGCTAGATAGCAGCGGCAAGACAGCATCTCGAACTTGCAGGGCGAGTTTCAACGCCTCGCGAGATTCCTCCAGGCCGGGTTCCGGCTGATCCCCGGGATAACGAATATCCACGGCATATGTGTTAAGCACAATCACATCGATCAACATCACCGCCAAATCAGCGTTACGGTCTTCAACGATCTTGAGCAATCTACCCAGTTCGTGGGTTTTGGGTACCTCAATACTCCAACTTGCCAATAGCGCCTTGATATACTTCTCCGCCGCTTGCTGCGAATGAAAACACGAAGGATAGAGCAGCGGAGGATCATGGGCGAGCAATGTCTCGGCTGAACGGATATCTAATCTGGCTTTGCTCACCCAATCATCGACAATCTTTTGAATAAAGGGCTTCTTAGGCGGCTTCATAAATCACCTTCCCGTACTTGTTGGCAGGATAGGCGATTCCGCCGACGACATCCTTGCTTTCCTCGAACCACTGGGTGGCGATGAAAAGAATATCAAACGGGTAGTCGAACTCCCACAATGCCTTGCGAATGCGCACATATTCTTTGCGACAGTCACTGGGATCGGGCTCGACGATCAGTAGATCAATGTCGCTGTCGCGCGTCATCTGGCCCGTCGCGGCCGAGCCGAAGAGAATAATCTTGTCCGGGTGCGTGACTGACAGAATGCGCTCGACGATTTTCTGGATGACCGATTCGTCTATACCCACGGGCACCCCCCTGATCCCACGAGTTCGAAAACGCTGCTGGTCCCGAAAGCAACCTGGCTGTTAACCCGGCTCGATCTGTTCACGAGAGAGTCCGAGAGTTCGCGGCCAGATTTTCGCACCGCCGAAAGCAACCATGATGGTTGCTCTTGGACCCCGGTTGGTCTCTTGCGAAACAGAGAATCTGGTTGTGGTTCAAAATCAGCCATAACCCTTTGGTCCCAATAGGTTACAGAAAAGCCCCGGCGGCTTTCGCTCCGGGGCTTTCCGTTAACTGTTTGGTCGAAGAAATACCCCGTTAAAATTTAAGCTCCTCGAGCTGGACTCGAACCAGCAACCTAGCGGTTAACAGCCGCTCGCTCTACCGATTGAGCTATCGAGGATCAGTTGTCGGACCTAATAACATAACGTCTCTATCGGTTTCTTCAACCTGTTCACTATATCCCTGATCCCTTCAGATCAAACAGCATTAAGGCCATGCCATCTAAACCTCGCCGATTAAACGTTTTGCAAACGTTCTTCTGTAAAATCTCTCCTTACTGACAATAATAGGCGTGCAAGGCTATCAATTCGATATCGACATCACTCTTATAGTATTACTGAACGCAGGCTAATTCCATAATACAGCATATGTTCCGTAACAGGACGAACTGAGCCGCACCTGATCCTTTTCTACCTCACAAAACCCGTTTACATGAGAAACGCAGTAGCAGACGTCCTGTGAGCGGAATCTTATCGCAGCTGTTTCTGTAAATTGAGTGGTCCGTCTTATGATTCATTGCGGATCACAGGGGCTGACCGCATTGCAGCGCTGTTACGAAACTTTAACCAGCGGATCTGGTGGTAGAGGACCACGGCCGCCCAGATCAGTGCCGTTATCATGATGATGACGCCCAGGTAGTACGAACCCTGGGCGATGGTGTGATCGTGGCTCAGCAGGTTCATTCGTCCGAGCAGCCAGGCCCAGTCGTGGCGGCCGCCGCCGACCAGTGGCAGGTATTGTGTGCGGGCGTCGTTGATATAGGGTGCGATATCGATGAAGTTTTCGCCGGCCCACCAGAACATGACGGCGGCGGAGAAGGCGTCTCGCTGTTTGATGAGGAACGCCAGCATGATAATCAACGGCATCAGTATCTGCCCGAGCGTGCCGCCCAGAAAATGCATGAACTCGCCCAGCGGCATGAAAACGAGGTGGCCGGTTTCATGGATGGGCAGGTTGATGTAATGAATGAAGGTATCGGCGGCCTGGTGCATGGGAAGTGTCATGAGTTTCAGGCTGTAGAGCGCTACGATGAACAGGATCACGCAATAAACGATGACCTGTGCCGGCCGGGCGTCTGCGTTGCCGCTCAGCAGCCATCGCGAATGGGCTGGTTGCGAGTGACCCGGTGGTTCATGATTTCTTTCGGCTGCGGTCTGCATCAATCCGGTCATCCGATAATGTTATTGTGCCGGGCGTATATTGAATGGATTGTTCACCATTTCCCGGGCGTGTTATATCTATCGGTCAGAGTACGGGGATGGTGAACAGCCGGTACATTGATACTGTTTATCGAATTCCGATACTGATCGTTACAGCGATATGGAGATGATGTCGTTGCGGTCGTCGTTTGTGTCGTGGGGTGGGGTGGGGGGTATGGAACGATTATTTACCCGACGGGAGTGGGCGAATTGGTATTACCGGCGATTGTTGCGTATTGCCGGAGCAGTTGTTCGAGCTTTCGCCGGTTTTCGGGTGCCATTTCGCAGAGCGGCAGTCTCATTTCGCCGGTGTCCCGTCCGGCGACAGCCATAGCGGTTTTGATGGGAATGGGGTTGGTTTCAAGGAACATGGCCTTGAAGAGCGGGAAGAATCGGATGTGTAATGATCTTGCGCGTTCGTAGTCGTCGTTGAGTGCGGCCTGGACGAGCGATTTGACTTCGGCGGGCATGAGGTTCGCCAGCACACTGATCACGCCGCGTGCACTGACCGACATCAGCGGCAGTGTCAGCGAGTCGTCGCCGGAGAGGATGGTGATATCACAGAGTGAAGCGATTTCGGAAGCGATATCGATCGATCCGGTCGCTTCCTTGATAGCGATGATATTCTCATGTTCGGCGAGTCTTGCGACGGTCTGAGGTGTCATGGTAATACCGGTCCGGCCGGGGATGTTATAGAGCACCTGCGAGAGTTCGACCTGGTCGGCGACGGTCATGAAATGTCGGTAGAGTCCTTCCTGTGTGGGCTTGTTGTAGTAGGGGTTGACGAGCAGCGCGGCGTCGGCGCCGACTTCACGAGCGTGTCGGGTGAGTTCGAGTGCTTCAGTGGTGGCGTTCGAGCCGGTGCCTGCAACGACCTTTGCGCGTCCCGCGCTGACCTGGACGACGTGTTCGATGACTTTCCGGTGTTCTTCATGCGAAAGTGTAGGTGATTCGCCGGTGGTCCCGACGGGGACGAGCCCGTCGATGCCATTGCGAATCTGGAATTCGACGTTCGCGGTAAGGCGGGTCAGATCGACCTGGCCGTTTGAAAAGGGTGTAATCAGTGCTGTGAGCGTACCATGCAGCATAACAACAACTCCTGTGCAGGACGTGAGGGCGCGGATGACGGTGGTATCGTAAATCCTTCGGCGTCATCACGCAACGTACATCAGGAAACGTTACGGAGTGCGAGGATCAGTTCGACTTTGCCGATCTGTTCGTCGAGTTGTCTGGCGATATCGACGGATGGGATGCCCTGATCGGCGAGTGCATAGACGGATTGGGTGAGCTGGTCATCGGGTTGTGGCAATGTGGGCAGATCAGGGGGATCAGGCGAACCTGACAGGTTGTTCGGCGGCCCGTAACCGTTTGAGTTGAAGGCGCCGGCATCGTTGAATCCTGTCGCATCGCGGTTGTCATACTGATTTTCGTTATTGTGCAGATGCGTCCCGGCGCGGTTCATCATTTTCTCGATGCGTTTGATCTGGATATCGGTTTCATCGAGCAGTTTTTCGAGTCGGATGGCTTTTGCATCGAGTTGCGAGGCGAGACGTTTGGCCATTTCCTCTATTTCCACCATAAGCCTGCCGAGGTCATCTCGCATACCTTCGCGTTGTTTGAGTCGTTCGAGCTGTTCGCGAGCGGTGACGCGGCTGCCTGCTTTCGCGGCCCGTTTTCGCATGCTCATGACGAACCACATGAGGATAAGTGCCACGCCGATGATCGGCATGAAGGTAAACAGATTCGAATCGGTATCGATCTGCAGCGCGAGCAGTCGTGATGACCAGCAGAAAGCGTTATGCATTATTCACCATTCGTATCGGCCTGTCCGCGGTGTTGTTGCAGCCATCGCCAGGCTTCTGCGTCGGCGTCGGCCATAACGTCACGAAGGGGCCGGCCGGTTTTTTCGGCGATCATTCTGACGTCTTCGTATTCCGGTCGTGCGACGATGATTTCACCGTCGGGCAGTGACCCGATTTTCAATCGCACCTCGCCGTGTGCGGTGTGGACGTGTTCGTAATGTCGTGTGAGAACAAGCCGGTCCCACTGTCGGTACCTGATTCCGAAGCTGCCGGTGAGTGTGAGAACGAGTCTTGCGAGTCGGTCTCGGTCCGTTACGTGGCAGAGTACGGAGAGGCAGGTGCCGGGCCTGTCCTTTTTCATATCGATCGCGGTGGTCCAGACCTCGCGGGCGCCGGCGTCGAAAAGTGCCTGTCGGACGGCCCCGAGTATCTGCGGGCTGATATCATCGAGATTGGTGGCGAGTTCGACGATTTCGCCGCGGCTCTGTTCGATCGGCTCGTTGTTGAGGTTGCTGGTCATCGGCATGTTATACCATGCTGTATCGTACGGTGACGGTTGTCGGCGTTATGCTGAAGATACCAGATTTCTGCGGTGGGTTAAGCATAAGTACAGCCGACAGGTGTCATAAGCGGTTCCACAGTGTATTATCGGAATGATGCCCCCTTCATTCTCCAACGATGGCAATAAGACGGGGTCCGGCCCAGGCCGAGGCGTGCCGGGTTATCACCATGTGGTGAAATCCGTGGCAACGGCGCTGCGCCGGCGGTGCGGCGTGCGGGCAGGTGATCGGGTAATTCTTGCTGTCAGCGGCGGTTGCGATTCGGTAGCGATGGCACGGGCGATGGCGATTCTGGCGGTCAGTCGAAAATGGCGGCTGAAGCCGGTGATCGGTCATGTTCAGCATCATCTTCGTGGCGAGGAATCGGAAGATGACGCCCGGTTTGCGGAGTCGCTGGCGGTCGAGCTGGAACTGCCGTTTATCCGCACGGATATCGATGTGGTCGGCGAGGTGGCATGCGGCGGCGGGTCGGCGGCGGGCAATCTTGAATCCTGTGCCCGCAGACTGAGGTACCGGGCGTTGAATGAGATGGCTGTCAGCTGCAACGCCGCTTTCGTGGCGACCGGTCACCATGCGGACGATCAGTTGGAGACGCTGCTGATGCGACTGATCCGGGGTGCATCGGTCTCGGGGCTTCGCGGGATAGCCTGGCGTCGCAGGCCGGCGTCTTATCGCCGGGTGACCCTCATCCGGCCGATGCTGGGATTAACGCGTGAAGAGCTGATCGATTTCCTTTCAGGTCTGGACCAGCGTTGGCGTGAGGATCGGATGAATGCTGACATGCGTTTTCTGCGATCGCGATTGAGACACGAGGTACTGCCGCTACTGCGAGGCCTCCGCCCGGATGTTGCGGTGAGGAGTGTCGATCTGTCGGATCATTTCCGTCAGTTGCATCAACTGCTTAAATCGGAGGCCGGCCGGTACCATGAGCGAGTGGGTCGAACGGCCACCGGCGGATACATCATCGACCGCGGCGAATCGCGGCTGATGCCGAAGCCGGTTTTGATAATGCTGCTTCGCAGGTTGTGCTCCGAGCTTGGTGCCCGGAAGGACCGTCTGGGTCTGAACGCGCTGAAGCCGGTAGTCAGGGCGATACGCGATACCCGAGGCGGTGAACGGACGTTCGACCTGTCGACCGGGCTGGTGATTATTGTAAGGCGGGGCGAGGTGGTAGTGGGGGTGAAGGGTTAAAGGTTCAAGGTTGGGTGGGTGGTGGGGTGGGTTGGTTATATAAAAGGTTGCAGGGTTTTTACGTTTGTAAGGCCAGGACTGTGTGGTCGGGGTTTGGGAGGTTGGGGGAGGTATGGAATAGTGGTTGTACGTGGCGGAGGTGAAGGACGATCATCTTCTTGGTTTACGAATGTTAATATTATAAAATAATATTCTCGCACCTTTCCGTTCGAGGTTCGGCTCGATAAGCTGATTCGTCCGGGTATTGGTTATGTATCGGCAGTACTGATCTGATGGGCACCGAATAAGCGGAACATATGAACAAGAAGACCGCCGCCATTGCGTCGCATACCTCCGCACAGTTGAGTGTCGCCCCCGGTGAAGGGCAGGCGATGGGACCCGAGTTTCTGAACCGCGAGTTGACCTGGCTGGAGTTCAATCGCCGGGTGCTGCACGAGGCGTTGGACGACCGCACCCCGCTGCTGGAGCGAGTGGCGTTTCTGGCGATATTCAATTCCAACCTGGACGAGTTCTATCAGAAACGCGTTGGGCTGCTCAAGCGCCAGGTCCAGGCGGGGATACTCACCCGCACGCCGGACGGCATGACGCCGCAGGAACAGCTCGACGCCATCCGCAACCTGGTGCTGCCGATGCTCGAGCAGCAGGCGGACTGTTACACCAATCAGATCAAGCCCCGCCTGGCCGAGCATGGCATTCACCTGCTTCGCTGGCATGAGCTTACTGGCGCCGAGCGTAAGCAGGCGAGTGACTATTTCCGAACGCACCTGTATCCCATTCTCACGCCGCTGGCGGTGGACCCCGGCCACCCGTTCCCGTTCATCAGTAACCTGAGCCTGTCGCTGGGTGTCATGCTGCGTCATACGGAACCAGGCGATGGCGAGCCCGTGGGGCGTCGGAAGAAGAATGACAACGGCGGCTTCATCGTCGGAGAAGGCGGCCTGCAGTTCGCACGCGTCAAAGTGCCGCATGTCCTGCCGCGATGGATTCAGCTCGCCGGCGGGTCCGAAACGGGGCTGCGGTTCATCAACCTCGAGCAGATCATCCATCACAACCTCGCCTCGCTATTCGAGGGTATGGAAATCGTCGAGGTCGAGCCGTTCCGGATCACACGAAGCGCCGATGTCGACCGCGACGAAGAAGACGTCGAGGACCTGCTCGACCTGATCGAGCAGGAGTTGCGAGACCGGCGGTTCGCACAGGTGATCCGGCTCGAGGTGGACGACGAGCCGTACCGGCCGCTTAATCAGTTCCTCACGCAGGAACTGAACCTGCACGAGAACGACGTCTATGAAATGCCCGCCGAGATGGACTATACCGATCTATGGATCATCCACGGCCAGAACAATCCAGAGCTGAAACACGAGCCGTGGTCACCCGTCGTCCCGCCGCGACTGGCCGACGAGGAAGCGGATATATTCAGTATCATCCGAAGCGGTGATCTACTGGTCCACCATCCATATGATTCCTTCAGTGCCAGTGTGGAACGGTTCATCCACACGGCGGTGAACGACCCGAAGGTCATGGCCATCAAGCTGACGCTGTATCGCACGTCGCAGGATTCGCCGTTCATTCCTGAGCTGATCCGCGCCGCCGAGGCGGGCAAGCAGGTGGTCTGCCTGGTCGAACTGAAGGCGAGGTTCGACGAGGAACGAAACGTCCAGATCGCGCAGATGCTCGAGAAGGCCGGCATTCACGTGGTCTACGGCCTGATGGGATTGAAGACGCATACCAAAACGTCGCTGGTCGTTCGTCAGGAATCCGACGGTATGCGTAGCTACGCCCATATCGGCACGGGGAACTACAACTCGAAAACGGCCTTGCTCTATACCGACCTCGGGCTGTTTACCTGCGATACCCGGCTGACCGATGACCTGGTCCATGTATTCCATTACCTGACCGGCCGGAGTATCCGCCATGATTTCAACCATCTGCTCATCGCACCGATCAATATGCGAAGGCGGTTCATCGAGCTGATCGACCGTGAGATCGAACAGTGCAAGGCGTGGAAGTCTCGCGGCGGCGAGCCGGACGATCCCGACCGGCCGAGTGTTATCGCGAAGATGAACAGTCTCGAAGACCGCGCCATCTGCCGAAAGCTGTATGAAGCGTCGCAGCACGGCGTGGCGATTACACTGATCGTTCGCGGGTTCTGCTGCCTCAGGCCCGGCGTGCCGGGAATGAGCGAGAATATCCGTGTGATCAGCGTCATCGGCCGGTTCCTCGAGCATTCACGAATCTACCGGTTCCACAACGCCGGCGAGCCCGAGTACTACATCGGCTCGGCCGATTGGATGTACCGCAATTTGAACAACCGAGTCGAGTGCATCACACCTGTGTTCGATACGAAGCTTCACGCGAAACTCAAGCGAATCCTCGATGTCATGATCGCCGACCGCCGCCAGGCGTGGGATATGCTGCCCGACGGCCGCTACGTACAACGAACCCCCACCACTACCCCCCCCACTACCCCCACTACCTCCACCACCACTACTGCCATCACCGACTCCAGCGATCCACAAGCCGCAGCCGGTACCCACAAAATTCTCATGGAAGACGCGAGGCAGGAGACAGCTCGCGTGGAATGACAGATACAAGTGAATGATCTACAGCGGGCGTATGCGGATGAGTCAGATTGTTTATCAGTCAGTACTCTCTGTGGTAAACACACTCACTCCCGATCAACCGATTCCAGCAGGCCACGTTCCCCTTCAGTCACGGCGATCACCACTGCGCCGCAGGAATCGGAGAATACATTCACCGCCGTGCGGCACATATCGAGCAGGCGGTCGAAGACGAACAGGATCGGCAGTCCGAGTTCGAGAGGCACGTCGATGCCACGAGCGGCGAACTGTTTTGACAGCGATTGGAGAATGATCAGGATCGCCACCAGTGACGCGGACGGTATGCCCGCCACGCCGATGCTGGTCAATAGTGCCACGAGTACGACGAAAAACTGTTGGGAGAAATCCAGTTCGACGCCGAACGCCTGTGCGATGAAAATCGCGGCGACGCATTCGTACAGGGCCGTGCCGTCCATGTTCACCGTTGCGCCAAGCGGCAGGACGAATCCCGCCGTACGGTTCGATACCCCCGCCCGCTTTTCGACGCATTCCAGGGTAACCGGCAGTGTCGCGGACGAGCTGGCGGTAGAGAACGCGGTCATCAGCGCCGGTGCCATGGCCGTGAAATGACGAACCGGATTCACCCGCGCCACCAGCATGAGCATCAGCGGCAGGACGACCAGGAAATGAAAAAGCAGGGCACAGAATGTCGTGCCGGAAAAACTGAATATGGCGGTGATGAACTCGTTGAACCGGTCTTCCTGAGCGAGTCGGGCGTAGTTTTCCGAGACCGTCGCCGCCAGCAGCATGCCCACACCCAGGGGTGCGAACTTCAGAACAAGTTCCGTTACGGCGAGTGTAATATCATAGACCGCCTGCCAGAAATCCGACATGACTTTCCGCGGGTCGCCGCCGAGTCGGGCGAGGAAGAAGCCGACCAGAATGGCGATGACGATCAGGCCGAGGAAATTACCGGTCACCGCCGCCGCCACGGGATTGGCGGGGACCATTTTCCGGAAGATATCAAGGAAGTCGGTGCTGGTTCTGTCACCCACCCGCGATGCGATCTCCGCGCGTTCGGATTCGAACTGATCGGCGACCTGACGATTGAACAGCGGCTTGCCTGATTCGGTCGCACCGGGTTTGACCAGGTTGATCAGGCAGAGGCCCACGAGAATGGCGATCGTACTGGTGGTCAGGTAATAGCCGATGGTCTTGAGTCCCAACCTGCCGAATCCGCCGCGTGCGGCCAGATTCGAGATGGCAAGAACGATCGAGCTGGTGATCAGGGGAATGATGATCAGTTTCAGCCCGTTGAGAAACAGATCACCCAGCAGATCGTAGATCAGGTAATCCCATCGAGCGGTAACGATTTTGACCGCGGGTATCGCGTCGGCGGCGTTCTCCGAACTGATCAGGGCCGTGTGCCCGCTGATGTAGCCCAGCAGTGACCCGAAAATCAAACCCATTAAAATCTGCCAATGCAGTTGCCATCGCCAGAAAGCCAGTGGATGTGTTCCATCTTCTGCAGGATGGGTACCGGTTGCATCCGCCATCAGGCTGCTCTCCTGTGTGATGACCGTGATGCGGGCATGATAACGGGATCAGTATGATTTGTAACCCCGACCAGCGGTCAGCATCTGTTCGTAGATTTCGGCGTATCGGGAGTGCATACGATCCTGTGTGAAGGTTTCGAGCAGTCGTTTGCGGCCGGCCTCGCCCATCTGAATTCTGCGTGGTTCGTCGCGGAGCAGTGTTACGAGATGCCGGGAAAGTGCGACATGATCTCCGCGTGGTGAGAGCAGGCCGGTTTCGCCATGGCGGACCACCTCGCCGTTCCCGCCGACGTCCGTTGCAACGATCGGCAGTGAGCATGCCATTGCTTCGAGCAGTGTCACGGAAATGCCTTCACTCAGGCTGCTGAGCATGAACACATCCGCGGCCGGTAGAATGCGGCTGATATCATTACGCAAACCGGTGAACCGTACGTTATCATCCGGTATGCCCAGTTCATCAGCGAGCGTTTCACATGCATGCCGTCGTTCACCTTCGCCGACGAGCAGCAGGATGGCGCTGTTCATCTCTTTCACGACGTCGGCGAAGGCACGCAGTGCGGTCTCGTGGTCCTTCACCGGATGGAAGCGCGCGACCTGCATGATCGCGGGGCAGCCGGGTGGAATATCGAGCAGTTGTCTCGCCTCGTCGCGGGATGATACCTGGCCGGCGGGGAACTGTGCCGGGTCGATCCCGTTATAGATGACCTGAATCCGATCGGCAGGGATTCCTTCGTTACGAACGACCATTTTTCTGACGAACTCCCCAACGGCTGTCACCCGGTCGGTTGATTTGATCAGAACGCGATTGGCGATAACACGTTTGGGTCTTCGGAAATCGGGATAATGTCGGCCGTGCTCGGTGAACAGAATACGCGGCCGACTTTGCCAGTAGCGAGACATCGCCGCGTAGAAGAACGGGGTGTACTGATGTGCGTGGAGCAGGTCGATCCGGTGCATCCCGGCGGCGTGTCGGATCCGCCGGGCGACACGGAGGTCGATACCCGGTCGGCGTTCGAGATTCACGACTCTGAACCCGTCGCGTTCCAGCCCTTCCGCCTGCGGGCCGGTGCCATCGAGACAGAGAAAGACGAACCGGTACGCTGTTGACAGTTTCCGTGCCAGAGCGGCGGCGAGCACTTCGGCGCCGGCGAGGTCCAATCGATGTAACACGTGCCCGATTGTCGGCTTAGCCATCTGGACGTATTCCTTCGTTCCTGCTACGCTACCCGGTCCGCCTGTTCCTGCCGGCGTCGAATACTTCCCTGCCCTGCCGCCGGGGCCCCCTGATATCCGTTGTCCTTCACAACCACATCGGCCGCGGCATGATCGGAACTCAAATTAAGAAAGGGATTACAGGGTATTATATTATTCTTTTTTATATGACCGTCAAATTGACATAAATAATTTTAATGATACAGTAATCAGGATGCAGACTTTAAGATTATTTACTGATGTCGCCAGGTATCGCAGCTTCTCGCATGCGGCTGAGTTGCATGGGATTACGCAGTCGGCGGTGAGCCAGCGGGTGGGCAACCTCGAGAAGCGGCTGGGGATGATGCTCATCAACCGGTCGGTCCGGCCGCTGACGCTGACCGATGCGGGCAGGCAGTTCTTCACGGGCTGTGAGGATATCATCGAGCGGTACGATCGTCTGGAAACGAAGATCGCCACGATGACCAGTGCCCCATCGGGTTCGGTGCGGGTGGCGGCGATTTATTCATCAGGGATCGAGCTGCTGAACAGAATCCGCGAGGACTTTATCAAGGCCTGGCCCCAGATCAATATTGAAATCACTTATGAGAAGCCGGATAACGTGTACCAGCTTGTTGTGAATCAGTCATGTGATCTGGGGATACTTTCGTATCCGGACCATTGGCGGAAAGTGGGTGTGATTCCGCTTCGCGATGAGGCGATGGCAGTGGTCTGTTCGCCGGGTCATGAACTGGCGAAGCACAAGTCGATCCAGGCCGATCGACTGACGTCTTACGCGATGGTCACGTTTACCACGGATCTTCCTGCGGGTCGCCATATCCGCGCCTATCTGCGTGACGCGGGCGCCGGGCCGAAGATCACGGATACTTTCGATAACGTTGACACGATCAAGAGTGCGGTCGAGGTGACGGATCGGTTTACAATCCTGCCGGCCCGGACGGTTCAGCGAGAGGTGTCAGGCGGCATGCTGGCGGTGGTCGAGCTTCAGCCGCCGCTGGCCAGGCCGATGGGAATCATACATCGCAAGCGTAACAGGCAGAACGAACTGTTCTCGCCTGCAACCCAGGTTTTTGTGAATTATCTGATCGACCATGCCGGCCACGGCGCGGGAGAGAATCTGATGATACGACAGCAATATCAACAACTGGCAGGAGCATGATCCATGAACGTCAAGACGGCGGGAAATCCGTTGCAGCCGCTAACCGACGGGCAATACAGAGCGTATCACCGTGCCATTCCCGGTCGCGTCGGGTTGTATGACCCCTCGAATGAGAAGGATGCCTGCGGCGTCGGGTTCATCGCCCAGCTCAAAGGTCGGCAGAGTCACGATATTATTGCTGACGCGTTGGTTATGCTCCAGCGGATGGACCATCGCGGCGCCTGCGGCTGCGAGTCGAACACGGGCGACGGTGCGGGGATTCTGACGAGCCTACCCGACCCCATGCTGCGGCGAGTGGCGGCCGATTCGTTCGAGGCCGAATTGCCCCCGCCCGGTCTATACGGCGTTGGCATGATCTTCATGCCGCGTAGCGAGTCGTTGCGTGAAAACTGCCGACAGATCATGAACCGGTTCGTCGAGGAGCAGGGCCTGAAGTTGCTGGGCTGGCGTCGTGTTCCGACTGATGCGGCGGCCGCTGATGTCGGCCCGTCCGCACTGGCGACCGAGCCGGTGGTCGAGCAGATTTTCATCGGCGCCGATGAGAATACCGATCAGGCGAAATTCGAGCGCCGGCTATACACCATTCGAAAGCAGGCGTATCACAAGATCATGAAAGGCCCGGCGGAGCAGACGGAGATGTATTACGTCTGCTCGATGTCGAGCCGGGTGATTGTATACAAAGGTCAGCTCAAGAGCGGGCAGGTACCGCTGTATTATCCCGACCTGGTGGACAGCGATTACGTTTCGCACCTGGCGATGGTGCATTCGCGGTTCTCGACGAACACGTTTCCATCGTGGGCGCGTGCCCAGCCGATGCGATGGATGAGTCATAACGGCGAGATCAATACGCTACGTGGCAATGTGAACTGGATGATTGCGCGTCAGGGCCTGATGCGGAGTCTGCCGGAGGGCGGGTTCTCGACGGAGAATCTCGGCCGGCTGATGCCGGTGATCGATCCGATCACTTCCGATTCCGGCATGTTCGACAACGTACTTGAATTTTTACTGCTCGCCGGCCGGTCTCTGCCTGAGGCGATCATGCTGATGATCCCCGAGGCGTGGGAGAATCACGAGCTGATGAGTGTTGCGAAGCGGGCGTTTTACGAATTTCACGCCAATCTGATGGAGCCGTGGGACGGCCCGGCGTCGGTGGCTTTTACAGACGGGAAGTACATCGGCGCGGTTCTTGACCGCAACGGTCTACGACCAAGCCGGTATTACCTGACCGATGACGACCGTGTGATCATGGCGTCGGAGGTGGGTGTGTTGAATATCGATCCGTCAAGGGTTGTCGCGAAGGGCCGTCTTCAGCCCGGCCGGATGTTCCTCGTCGACTTTGACAAAGGCCGGATTGTCGCGGACGAGGAGATCAAGAACGACATCGCCACGCGTCGACCTTACGGTCAGTGGCTTCAACGTCAGCGTATGGAAATCACGGAAATTCCCGCGGTGGAGAAGGGCCGACTGCCGCAGATCGACCGCAAGCGGATGCTCCCGCTGCTGCAGATGTTCGGTTATACCACGGAGCATCTGACGGAGCTGGTTCTGCCCATGGCGAAGACGGGTAAGGAGGCGCTCGGGTCGATGGGTAACGACGCGGCGCTGGCAGTACTTTCGGATAAGCCGCGGCTGGTCTATGACTATTTCAAGCAGCTTTTCGCACAGGTGACGAATCCGCCGATCGACCCGATCCGCGAGGAAATCATCATGTCGCTCGAGACATACATCGGGCCGGAAGGTAATTTGCTGGACACCTGTCCGAACCAGTGTCACCGTCTGCATCTGAATCAGCCGGTCTTGTTGAACGATGAGCTGGCGGCGATCAAGCATATGAACTACCGTGACTGGCAGGCGAAGGTGATCGACATCACGTACCCGCGGTCGGATAATGAAACGCGTAATGCGGACAACCTGATCGCGGCACTCGATCATATCTGCGACGAAGCGAGCGACGCGGTGTGGAACGGTTACCAGGTGATTGTACTGACGGACCGCCATGCCGGGCCTGACCGTATTCCGATCAGTTCACTTGTGGCGACCGGTGCCGTTCATCACCGTCTGGTGAAGAACTTCGATCGTACGAAGGTGGGGTTGGTGATTGAAAGCGGCGAGGTGCGAGAAGTGCATCACTTCTGCACACTGATCGGTTACGGCGCAGATGCGGTGAATCCATATCTTGCTTTCGAATCGCTGCTCTGGATGCGTGACCAGGGAATGATCGACGGCGATATGAACGACGAGAAGATCATCAACAACTATATCAAGGCCGTGGGCAAGGGCATTCTGAAGGTAATGAGCAAGATGGGTATTTCGACGCTCGCGAGTTACAAGGGCGCGCAGATATTCGAGTCGGTAGGCCTGAGCCAGGGTGTGATCGACCGGTGCTTCACGGGCACGGCGGATCGGCTTCAGGGTGTCGGTTTCAACGTGCTGGCGCGTGAAGGCTATCGCCGTCATGAGATCGCCTATCCCCGCCGGGCACGGTCGCTGCCGGCGCAGCTTCAGAACCCCGGCGAGTATCACTGGCGAGCGGAGGGCGAGCAGCATGCGGTGACGCCGCAGTCGATCATGAATCTGCAGATGGCGGCCCGGACGAATAACCGGGAGCGTTACGATCAGTACGCGAGGTTGTGCAATGGAGATGCAAGGCAGCGTTGTACGCTTCGCGGGCTGCTTAGAATACAATCCGATCCCGCCGGTGCGATTGATCTTGACCAGGTGGAGCCTGCTAAGGAGATTGTGAAGCGGATCCGAACCGGTGCGATGTCGCTCGGGTCGTTGTCTCGTGAAGCGCATGAGACGCTGGCGGTGGCGATGAACCGTCTTGGCGGGCGGAGCAATTCCGGTGAAGGCGGTGAGGACCCGGTACGGTTCAACGTAATGGAGAACGGCGATTCGAGGCGGTCATCGATCAAGCAGATTGCCTCCGGCCGGTTTGGCGTCACGAGCTGGTACCTGGCCAACGCGGATGTGCTTCAGATTAAAATGGCACAGGGCGCCAAGCCCGGCGAAGGCGGTCAACTGCCCGGTCACAAGGTTGACAGGTACATTGCCCAGATTCGTTATTCGACGCCCGGCGTGGGTCTGATCAGTCCCCCGCCGCACCATGATATTTATTCGATCGAGGATCTTGCCCAGCTTATTTTCGATCTGAAGAACGCGAATCCGAAGGCAATGGTGAGTGTGAAGCTGGTATCGGAGGTGGGAGTGGGCACGGTCGCGGCGGGTGTAGCGAAGGCGCATGCGGACCATATCCTGATCAGTGGTCATGACGGCGGAACGGGCGCTTCGCCGCTGACCAGTATCAAGCATGCGGGATTGCCGTGGGAACTCGGGTTGGCGGAGACGCATCAGACGCTGGTACTCAATGATCTGAGATCGCGTGTACGGCTCGAGACAGACGGCGGTATCCGTACCGGTCGAGATATGTTCATCGCGGCCTGCCTGGGGGCAGAGGAATACGGCATGTCGACTGCGCCGCTGATCAGTATCGGATGTATTATGATGCGGAAGTGCCATTTGAATACGTGTCCCGTGGGTATCTGCTCGCAGGACCCCGAACTGAGGCGAAAGTTCCAGGGCCGGCCAGAACATCTGATCAACTTCCTGTTCATGGTGGCGGAGGAAGCGAGAACGTACATGGCGATGCTTGGCATTCGCCGGTGGGACGATCTGATCGGCCGGGTGGATATCCTGGATCATCAGGATGCGATCGATCACTGGAAGGCTGATAGCCTTGACCTGTCACCTGTGCTGATGCCGGCGGTGAAGCCGCATGATGGTGTGGGCACAATAAAGAGCATGGAGCAGGACCACGGTCTGGACAAGGTGTTGGACAATAAGCTTATCGAGCTTGCGGACCCTGCGTTGGAGAGCCGTACGCGTGTGGTGATCGACCTACCTGTGCATAATGTCGATCGTGCGGTGGGTACCATGCTCAGTCATGAAGTATCGAGCCGGTGTGGCGAGTCGGGTCTGCCGGACGATACGATCATGGTTCAGCTCAATGGTTCGGCGGGTCAGTCGCTCGGCGCGTGGTTGAGTAAGGGGATAACGATTCGACTCGAGGGCGACGCGAATGATTACGTGGGTAAGGGACTTTCGGGCGGGCGTCTGATGATTTATCCGCCGCGTCAATCGCGGTTCTCGCCTGAGGAAAATGTGATTATCGGTAACGTGGCGCTTTATGGCGCAACAGGAGGCGAGGCGTATATACGTGGTGTTGCCGCGGAGCGGTTCGCGGTCCGCAATTCCGGTGCGTATGCGGTGATCGAAGGTGTGGGAGACCATGGCTGCGAATACATGACAGGCGGGCGGGTGGTTGTGCTCGGGCCGACCGGCCGGAACTTCGCCGCGGGTATGTCGGGCGGGATCGCGTATATCTGGGACAAGCATGGCAACCTTCTTCAGCACTGCAATCTCGGAATGGTGGATCTGGAACGTCTGACGGATCCGGACGACGTTGATCAGGTGAAGCAGATGATTCGCAGGCACCTGGAGTACACGGGCTCGACGGTAGCGGCTCATGTGCTGGCCGAGTGGGACAGGCTGGTGTCGCAGTTTGTCAAGGTCATGCCGATCGACTACCGGCGGGTGCTGGCGCAGCATAAGCATGAACAGTCGGCGGCGCGCGAGTCGACAGCCGATCGTCAGGAGGTGAACTGAAATGGGTAAACCGACGGGATTCATGGACTACATGCGTGAAGTGACACAGGAAGCGGATCCGGCGGATCGGATCGGACACTTCAGGGAATTTCATCTGCCGTTGGATGAACGTCACCGCCGCATTCAAGGCGCGCGGTGCATGGACTGCGGCATACCGTTCTGCATGTCGGACACGGGCTGTCCGATCGACAATCTGATTCCCGAGTGGAATGATCTTGTTTATCACGGCCGGTGGCGTGATGCGTTGGACCGTCTGCATCAGACGAACAACTTTCCCGAGTTCACCGGCCGGGTCTGTCCCGCGCCGTGTGAAGGTGCGTGTTGCGTGGGATTGAACGAGCCGTCGGTGACGATCAAGGAGAATGAATGTGCAATTATCGATCGCGGGTTCGAGATGAACTGGGTAACGCCCCGACCGCCTGCTGAGCGGACGGGCAAGCGAGTTGCCGTTATCGGTTCGGGGCCGGCGGGCCTGGCGGCGGCGGATCAACTGAACAAGGCGGGACATACGGTAACGGTTTTCGAGCGAGCCGATCGGATCGGCGGGTTGCTCATGTACGGCATACCGAATATGAAGCTGGAAAAGTCGGTCGTACAGCGCCGTGTCGACCTGATGGCCGCCGAGGGTGTTACGTTCGTCACGAATGCACACGTGGGTGAGAACGTTGATATTGAAAAGCTCTACGTGGAGTCCGATGCTGTTCTGCTGGCGTGCGGTGCGACGGTACCGCGTGATCTGGCCATCCCAGGCCGTGAGCTGGCGGGTATTCATTTCGCCATGCCGTTTCTCCATGCCAATACGAAGAGTCTGCTCGATAGCGAACTAGGAGACGGGCGATATATCCCGGCGAAGGACAAGCGAGTGGTGGTGATCGGCGGCGGTGATACGGGTACGGACTGTATCGGCACGTCGATCCGTCATGGCTGCCGGAGCCTGGTGAACCTGGAGTTGCTGCCGCAGCCGCCGGTAGCGCGAGCCGAGGACAATCCCTGGCCGCTCTGGCTGCGGATCATGCGATCGGACTACGGGCACTTCGAGGCGAGTGTGCAGTTCGGTGCTGATCCGCGTCAATATGCGGTGCTGTCGAAGTCGTTTATCGGGGACGGGAATGGTCACGTCGCGGGTATCGAGACGATTCAAGTCGAGTGGCAGAAGGACGAGAGCGGCCGGTACCGGATGAACGAGCTTGCGGGTACGGAGCAAAGGTACGAAGCCGACCTTGTTCTGCTTGCAATGGGGTTTCTGGGACCCGAGCAGACACTGGCGGGCAAGCTGGGTTTCGAGACAGACGGCCGGAGTAATTTCAAAGCTGATTACGGTCGGTTTGCCACAACGGTAGACAAGGTTTTCGCGGCGGGCGACTGCCGTCGCGGTCAGTCGCTGGTGGTCTGGGCGATCGCCGAGGGCCGGGGTGCTGCGAGAGTTATCGATGAATATCTGATGGGTTGGTCCGACCTGCCTGCTCCGGATATGCAGACACAACTGGCATCGAGTGCAGGCTGACCCGTTTTATTCATTTTCGATTTTTACGGTTCCAACCAATTAAAACACCCACGGATCAGCCAGTGGGTACGCTTATCCGTGGGCAGCACCATTACTTCCAATTGTCGTCTTCCAATCGGCCTGTTCATTCGTCGGGGCGCCGGCCCCCTGGTCCACCCTGTGGATCAAGGGGCCGCCCCACCAAACTGCATCAACCCGACGTCACATCTTCTATTATCAATAGCGACAGCAAATCGCTGCTCAACTCGACCTTATACGCCGCCTCGCGTCACCACCGCAGGCGAACTGCTCTGTCGCACCCAGATGCTCGAGCGCCCGCGATGACCCAGTACGTCAGTTAACCGCTTCAAATAACTCGATAGCACATCTTCCGGAAAACTGGTCAGAAATTCATCCGTCACCGTCCGGTTTCGTGTCCGTATCTGCTCGATTAACTGCTGTTTACTCATGACTTACTGCCTTACCTTTCAGGATCGCTTGCTGACTGTTCCGACTGCCTTTCAAGGGAGATTCGATTCTGACTGCATTGCTGTATCGTTGTCGCACGGTATGATTCGGCTCATATTCAACCCGATCTTGAGCATATAACTTCAGCGGACCCTCCATATCGCCGATAGGTTCCGACTCGGAACCGGCAACCGCGGACAATATGACCATACTTTCAAAACGCCGCTCGCCGCATCAGCCGTTTATCAGGTTGAAGGTTATTAAGGTTTATCAAGTTATCCCGACTCGAGTTCACCCATCCACCCCCTCAAATACACCGGCACCTGAGAACCCGCCCGACAATACACTATCCCACTGAACCACAAAACTTTATAAACCTTGAAGACCTTGAAAACCTGTCAACACAAGCTTCTCACCCCCTATCGCCCGAGATACATTAAAATAGATACGCAAGAGAACTGCTCATGGCTATTACCGTCTACAGCCCGCACTCCGGCAAACCCGTCAAGGTCAGGGACGAGGACATCGGCCGGGCACTTCGTGACGAGGAAGGACGGATCTTCTACGTCATCACGCGAGATGACGGCAAAGGTCTGTACGCATCCTTCACACGTAAAGGTTCCGATAAGGACCAGCAACGTTACGACAAACTCATCAAGCAACATACCGAATCACTCGCGCAGACCATCGGCGACGCCATGACAACAACCGGCTCAAAACCCGATCAGCCGGTCGCTCACGATGCCACCGGCCGAAAACGACGTAAACGCAGCCTCACTCGTACCGCCGCCGGCGCCTTCATCGCACTCGTTATCATCGCCGTCGCCTACGTCGCCGTCGTCGGTAAACAGAACCTGCCCCTTTCAACCGATCAGCAGCAGTGGCTCAGCGATACGCTGCCCTGGCTCGATCAGTACCAGCCACCCGTCGAACGCTGGCCTGTACTCAAACAATATTTACCGTGGCTGCCGCAGAACAACGTCGAGGATGACCACGATGACAACACCACCACTTCCGGCGAAGCAAACCATGACCCGACACCATCACCCTGATCCGTTCAAAACCACCGTCACTCACAAACCGCTCCTACCCGTCACACTGATTATTATCATCACACTGCTTGTCTCCGCCTGCGGTGAAAAGAACGCAAACCGGCCGGACGGGGCCGAACTCAAATTCGTCTCCGCCGGTGCCGTTAATACACTCTATCCGCAAGGCACAAGCTGGCTGCATGACTTCAGGATCATCGAATGTCTCTACGAGCCGCTGCTTAAAGTCCGGCCGGATAATATGCAACTCGAATTCGCTGCCGCCTCCGACTACACCGTCAGCGACGACGGCCTCACCTATACCTTCACCATCCGACCCGACGCCAGGTGGTCCAACGGCGACCCGCTGCTCGCGTCTGATTTCGTCTTCGCATGGCAACGCAATATGCTTCCCGATTCCGCCGCAAACTACGCAGGACTGACCTGGTGTATCAAAGGCGCACGCGAGTTCCTCGACTGGCGAACCGATCAGCTTGACCAGTTCAACCGGAAACCGTCAACCACCGCAAACGCAGGCGTATCGCCCGAACTGCACCTCTGGCACCTGACCGAAAGAAAGTTCAACGAAACCGTCGGACTCGAATCGCTCGACGAGCACACACTCCGGATCACACTCGAACAACCCACGCCCTACTTCCCCGAACTCTGCGCTTTCGCCACCTTCATGCCCGTCCATGAAAAATCCGCCATCCAGGCACTCCATATCAATCCCGACACCGCCATGGTCGCCGTCAACTCGACTTACTTCAACCAGCCCGACAAAATCGTCTGCAACGGACCCTATACACTCGCCGACTGGCAGTTCAAGCAAAAGATCACACTCGAAAAGAATCCCCTGTACTGGAACGCCGAGAATGTCCGATGCGATCGGATCATCCAGCTTACCAATAACAACCCCACCGGGGCACTGCTCCAGTACGAAACCGGCGAAGTCGACTGGCTGCCCGATATCCCCACCGCAACACAGACCGCCGCCGAACTGGTCCGCCGGAACCGACCCGACGTCCATACCACACCCGCAGCGGGGACCTACTTCTACCGGTTCAACTGCCGGCCTCGTGTCAACAACCGGCCTAACCCGCTCGCCAACCCGAAACTCAGACGTGCACTCGCCATGGCAATCGATCGAAAGAGCATTGTCGAACGTGTCACGCGTATGAACCAACCCATCGCAGTGACCTTCATACCACCCGGCTGCATGCCCGGCTACACACCACCCGTCAGCTCAGGATGCCGGTACGATCCCGATCAGGCTCGCATACTGCTCAAAGAAGCCGGTTACGACACCGGCGGCGAAATCACCGGCCTGGCTATCCTCTACAACAACGAAGGCGGACACGAAGGACCCGCTCAGGCAATCAAAAATATGTGGGAAACGGAACTCGGTATTCGTGTCGCTCTCGAGGGCATCGAGCTCAACCGGTTCAGTCAACGACTCCGCAACGGCGACTTCACCATCGCCAGAAGCAGTTGGTTCGGCGATTACCGCGATCCCACCACCTTCCTCGATATGATGCGTACCGGCGACGGTAACAACGACAGCGGCTACACCAACCTCGGGTTCGACCAACTGCTCGACCAGGCCGCCGTCGAACGGAACATCGAAATACGCATGCAGATACTACAGGCCGCCGAAGCACTCATGCTCAAAGACCAGCCCATCACACCCATCTACCAGTACATCAACCTCGACCTGTTCAAACCCGATAGAATCAAAAACCTCCACCCCAACCCCTGGAACTACCGAAGACTCGAATGGATACAAATACACAACTGACAGCCCGTCAGTTGATTACGCCGAAACAACGTACGACGAATATGGATAGAGGCATGATGTTTATCAGGTTGAAAGTTATCAGGTTTGTAAGGTTTTTCCTTCGACAGCATAACTCACAATGGCATACAGAACTGAATGCTTTATAACCCTTACAACCCTTCAACCTTATAAACAGCACCAACTGGAACGAAAACAAACAGGTAATCCAACAACAGATCGAGCTCATCAATGTTGAGTACCCTCACTTCACGCCTGATCCAGCTCCCACTCATCCTCGCGGTGATCTTCATCACGACCTTCACGCTCGTCTGGCTGATCCCCGGCAACCCGCTCGAGCGGCCGGACGCCAGGCGCCCGCCTGCTGAAATCGAACAGGCCATGCTCCGGCAGTACAACCTCCACAACCCGCTCGCCTTCGCTACCAGCTACCTCGAGAACATCTTCCTGCACGGCGACTTCGGGCCCAGCCTCCAGTACCGCGGCCAACGGGTCAGTGATATCATCGCCCGGGCACTGCCTATCAGCGCTATGCTCGGACTCGCTGCGATCGTCATTGCGATTGTCATCGGAACCGCCGCCGGCGTCATGGGTGCGATCAGGCCGGGCTCGACAATCGATCTGGCGTCACTCGCCGTCGCCGTTGTCGGCATCAGCCTGCCCGGTTTCGTCACCGGCTCGATCCTGCTCGTCGTCTTCGCCGGTCTGCTGCATTGGCTGCCCATCAGCGGCTGGGGCTCGCCTCAGCATATCGTCCTGCCCGCCGTCACACTCGGTATCGCCCCCGCTGCCTATATCGCCAGACTGCTGAGACTCGAACTGGCCGATATCATGAAAAGCGACTTCATCCGAACCGCACGCGCCAAAGGACTCTCTCAGAAACAGGCGATCTTCAAACACGCCGTTAAACTCGCCATGCTGCCCGTCGTCAGCTTCCTCGGCCCCGCCGCCGCCGCCGCTATGACCGGCTCGTTCGTCGTCGAAAAAGTATTCAATATCCCCGGCCTCGGTGAATACTTCGTCAACGCCGTGCTCAATAAGGACCAGTTCCTCATCCTTGCCGTCGTACTCACCTACGCCGCCATACTCGTACTCTTCAACCTCATCGTCGACCTCGCCTACGCTTTTATTGATCCGCGGATATCGCTCAAATAAATGAACGTCCGTAAAAACTTGATGTGATGCTTGGGAAAATCAGCGTATTGGAAAGTTCATCAGGTTCATCAAGTTCATAAGGGTCGTAAAGCTGATGCCTTATATTCTATAAACCTGATAAACCTTGCAACCCTTCAACCTTATAAACGGATACCCAGGACAGATGCAGGAGCCGCAAATCAACCCAGTCGCGATTTAACTACCCATCATGGTCCCCAGTTCGACCACCCACCTCGGCGTTTCGTTCAGATAGGACTTCATCCACTTCCGACGTGAAAAGTAATACCATGCATTGCCGCCGAAGATAATCAGACTCACCATCGCAACCGTGCCATACGTCAGGTACGTGAGCATCAATGTCATTTCCTCGATCGAGCCTACCATACTCGCCATTTCCGGTGGCAGGGCACCCAACTGGTCCGAAACCGTACTCGGGTTCATCACCATGCTGTAGACACTCCAGGCACAGTAACACAGCAGCAGCAACGCAAAGCCGATCTGGTTCCAACCCAGCAGCACCGGGCCGCGAAGGTCCATCCGCTGGAGCATCCGCCGGCCGTAAAATTCATTGAATGCTATAACGCCCAGCCCCACACCGATGACCAGTGCCGTCATGCTCCAGAATCCGAACGGCAGTGAAATCGCCGCAAACACCGCCGCCGACCAGCCGTTAAACGATGCCACCGACGCCGCACGCTTGATCTTCCTCCGACGCTTCACCGACGATGCGATCACACGTACATGCTCGGCACTGAGCGGACACTTCAAAACCGATGCACTGATACCACCGGCCTCGCCGCCACCCGGCGGGGTAACCGCTTCGAACGGCTCAGGCGGATACGGCACACGCTCCTGCTTTTGTCCCTGCTCACCCATAACCTTCATAATACCATCATCGACCATCCACCCCGCACACCATAACCAACACCTGCCGACCGATAACCCTCTCCCCGATCCCCCTGAATATCACCCCCCTACTTCTTGAAACGCAAAATATCAAACCCCTCATCCACTTCGCCGTCGTCACCCAGCAATCGCTCCAGGCCGCCGCCTTCCCACTTCTTCAAGCCCCTGAACAGACCGTCCACCTCGAACGTCTGACTGTCCGCTCGCATGATACTCAAGGCCCGGACCAGCTCAGCGCCGCGAATCCCCGGCTCAAGGTCGGCACGTTCCACCACGTCCTCATCCACCACTTTCTTCTCACGCTCACGCTCGCCCTCACGCATCTGCTGCTCCGCCTCACGCAGATTTTCCTCGCCCCCACTACGCATCGAAACATTAAACATAACAACACCTCCAATTACCTGCCATCACCCACAACAATTTCCGATATCCTGATGAACAACAAAACGCGATCTTTCTATCCGACTTTGACTCATGAACTTCTTAAGATGCAATAATGATACCATCAACATAAACAAACCCGCCGTCGTCAACCGAATCCAGCCTCAGCGTATGCTCCCCGTACGTCAGCAGGCCCGAATCGAAAACAATCTGCTGGTATTCCGTTACAACGGAGTAAAAGCTCGCCAGGCCCACGTAGTTATCATCCAGGTAGATTTCCGCCGACCCGCCCCACGGCTGGCGCTCGGCAAGAAGTTTCACCGACTGGCCGGTAAATGTATACGTCGCAGACCGGCCGGCGCCGCTCGTTTCATGTGTCGTCTCATTGTACCTGCCCGTAAATGCATCCTGCGCCGTCCAGTCGCCGTCATAAACCATGCCGGCATCGGCGTCATCGATGATCACCTCGACCACGCCATCGGTCATCGCGGACGACTTCACCGAGTAGTCCGAACTGCCGTTCATACTCGTCGCGTAGACGCGGTAATAATAAGTGGTACCCTCGGCCAGGCCGCTGTCACTGTAGCTTTCCGTATTCGCTGCCAGTGAGGTGATTACAGCATAATCGCCGCCTTCAACCGCCCGCTCGATCACGAATCCGCTTTCATCATCTGAACTGTCGATCCAGCTCACATCGATTTCACTATCAGATACCATGATCGCCGACGTACCCGTCGGTGCCGCCGGCCGCAGCAGGTCGCTCGTGGTGACATACTTCACAGAATCCAGGTAGATCCAGCCGGTATCATCCACCACCTCGAGCATGATCGTGTGCTCGCCGAACGTCAGTGACGTGGCTTCAAATACCACCTGCTGATACTGCGTGCCACTGTCGGAATAAAAATCCGCGTCACCGGCGTAAGCACCGTCCACGTAGACCGACGCCTCGCCGCCCCACGACTGACGCTCGCCGATCAACTGAACGGCACTTCCCGTAAACGTCAACGACAGGTCCGAACCCGTACTGATCGACTCGTGCGTCGTCTGACGGTACCGGTCGGTGTAATCATCATGGCCGTCCCAGTTGCCGCTGTACACGATATCCGGATTGTAATCGTCCACGACGACCGCAGGCAGAACCGGTAGTATCTGCACCGGCCCGGCAGGGCCGGATGCTTCCGACTCCTCGCCTTCACCCGTCACCGCCGTCACCTTGTAATAATAATCAACGCCCTCTATCACACTGCTGTCGACGATACTCGTACCACTCATCGCGACCGCGACTACGGCGTAAACACCGTCCGATGATGTGCTCCGATAGACCTTGTAGTACTGTACGTCACTGTCAGGACTCGCTTCCCATGACAACGCCACTTCACCTTCGCCGCGATCGGCCATCACCAACCCCGGCGGGGTAACGCCGGTATCTTCAACCCATAACGCCTCGGCCGGACCCGATGCTTCCGACTCCTCGCCTTCACCCGTCACCGCCGTTATCTTGTAATAGTAGTCCACACCATCCGCCACACTGCCGTCGACGATACTCGTACCGCTCATCGCGACCGCGACTACGGCGTAAACACCGTCCGATGATGTGCTCCGGTAGACCTTGTAGTACTGTACGTCACTGTCAGGACTCGCTTCCCACGACAACGCCACTTCACCTTCGCCACGATCGGCCGTCACCAACCCCGGCGGCTCAGGCTGAGCGGCAACCATCGGCTCAACATAAACCGCATTCGAATATCCCGACTCGTTGCCGACGCGATCGACCGCCGTCAACAGATACCAACCCGGCTCGCCAGTCTGGTATACCAGGTCGTCTTCAAGGCTGTATTCACCCACACACGGATTCCTCATGCCGGCGGGCATACCCTTGTACAGGTTGTATCCCATCACATCCGGATCAGCAGGCGGATCACAACTGAACTCGACCACGCCCGGCTCCGTTGATTGCCACGAAAGATTCTCAGGCGAACCCGGTGAAGCATCCGCCGTCATCTGTACTACGACACCAGTCAAATCCGCTAGACCAGACGAATCAACATCACCTTGACCCGCCTGATCATAAATAACAGGAATGGCATGATTGCCCATCACATCCGGCATCACCGCAAGCCCCGTGGACAATAACGTCCCGGACAACATCACCCGATCCTCAAGCACCTCAAACACCAGCCGGTCTCCAACCCGCCCCGAAATAACGCCTCCCCCTCTTTCAAATCCCAAATCCCAATTCCCAATTCCCAAATGAATATGCTTCCGGATCAACCGAACACATTTCCTCAGCCGGCTGCCAACCTGATTCATTTTTCGTCTCCCATCTATATATAAAGATGCTCGTCCCAGACAATCCCCCGCATCCCCGTATGACAAAAACCCTGGTAAATTGCCGATCTCACCTCCCGAAACCAGCAAATCCCACCGTCAACTGAAGACCCCATTGTACGATTCCACCCACCCGCGAGTCAATCAACTGCTGTCAAAAACACACTGATTTGCTAACCCCAGCGGGATCAAATCCTTACCACAGACAGCCTGGCACTTTGAAACCTCCGATTTTCGACACTGCCGCATGACAGTACCGACCCGAAGTGTACACCGGAAAATCTCAAATGCCATTTGTTGATGAAACATGCTTTACCATAAATAAACCGGAGCCCCGACCCAGGCCGGAGCTCCGGAATCATACACTGCGTATCAGGCAGTGGTCATGGCCTGTGGATGGACTACAGTTCCAGGCTCGTTCCACGGCCAGCCAACCACTCGGCCAGTCTGAGCCGCCGGCCAAGCATTTTCAACACGCCGAACCGAAGCGATTCACGCTTGTTCATTCCTAATTCATAATTCACAATTTCTGAATCGTCACTTCCCTGATCAACTTCGGGCGCCTCCGCGGTCGGTTGTGTCTCGGGTACAGGGGCATTCGGCGTTACTTCGATATAACCCGTCAATCCCGATTCCAGCCCGGCCGTATCCACTGCACTCAGCTTATAGTAATACGTTGTGCCGTTCACCACTTGTGAATCATGGATATTATCACAGGCGTTACCGAACGCAATAGATACGACACTGTACGTCCCGCCGCTCGACAGAGATCGCCAGACCTTGTAATACAAGACCGTCCCTTGCGAGGCGGCATCCCAGGTCAGCATAACGCCGGCGTCTTCACCCATGGCAGCAAGTCCCGTGGGCACATCAGGGCCCTGACTCTGCTGGAGTTCGAACGAACCGACGTCAACCGTACCGAAGTAGCGGTTCTCGCCTCGCTGATCCAGGGTCAGGCCGGCGCCGGTTGCAATGGCGTCGGAACCGGTGTTAATCGCGGGTGAACCCGCAAGCAGCGCGTGGGTGAGCGTTGTACCGCCGTTGTCGGCCAGCACATCCAGCATGGCGTCCAGCGGCGAAGCGCTGGTGCCGATCTGGTTGCCGTTCACACCGTCGCTGATCGTCGAGCCGTTATAGACGCCGATGACGTTATACGAGCTTGACGGATCGACGATATCGATATCCTGGTTGCCGTGGTTACCTGCGACAATGGTATTGTGCAGTGTTGCGCCGGTCACTGCGGCGTAGTTGGAGTAATACGTAGATGAATGATTATCCGTTACGGTACAGTTGATCATCGTCGCCTGTCCGAACACGGCCCCGGCGTCGCCGTAGCGTGAATTGGCGGTATTGCCGGAGATGGTCGAGTTGACGATATCAGCGGCGGTTATTGTATACACGGCACCGCCCTGGCCGCCCCCGCCGCCCGGCATAGGTGTTAAGCTAAGCGGATGAATTTTTACGTCGATGGACTTGACATCG
>CAYRND010000032.1:0-30147 GCA_964425365.1 uncultured Phycisphaeraceae bacterium | reverse complement strand
TATCGGCTTGCCCCGGTGGTAAACTTGAGCTTTTATAGCGCTGTAGTGTTAAGGACAAGTCTGGCCATGCCTGCGGATTCGGCAAATCAATCTGTTGATCTTGCGTCCATGTATGAAGCGTGCAATACAGCGAATCAGCGTCGGATACTCCGACGATTGCAGGAGTTGTTGAGCAGCCGCGACATCTGTTTGCAGGGTTATCTACCGCCGCAGCGTCGTCTTGCGGAAATGCTGGATATATCGACGCCGACGCTGAAGCAGATTCTGATTCAGCTTGAGAGTCACGGTGTGGTTGAGCGTGTAGCGGGAGGCAAGCGTATCATAGTCAAGCGGCCGAATCGTTCGTTGGCGATTTTGAGCAACACGATTGTAATGCTTGTGAGTGTACCGCATGCGGTGGATCATGACCATATTCCGCCGGGTGACATCAACACGATACACCTGAGTATCAATCAGCAGTCAGGTCAGCGTAACATCAACACATTGCAACTGTGTATGGAGCGATTGGGTTCGGGCGATCTGGACGAGCTTATCGGATCCCGGCCGATGGGTTTCGTTGTACTTGCGGACACATGCAGTCACCTTGATTTATCGCCGATTCTCGATCGGATACGAGAGACTGGAATTCCTCTTGTTGTACATGGTTATGGTCCTCAGTTTGAGCGGTGCCATACAGTTCAGTCTGATCATGAAGCCGGTGCGTATCTGTTGGCGAAGTATCTGCTTGATCGTGGTCATCGCGATATAGTTCGTTACTGGGAGCTGCGACAATTTTCGGGAGACTATCCGCATTGGTTGCGGATGCGTGACCGTGGATATGAGCGCGCGGTCATGGAGTCGGGTCTGGAGCCGATTCCGCCGGTGGTATGCCAGGCCTTGCCGTTTGATGTCCACAGTGAGCAGGAATTTCAATCGCGGGTTCAATTTACAGCGGGCAGTCTGATCAGTTATCTGGCGCTGGGTCGAAGTGCAGATGCGATCATGGCGTTGACTGACGAGCATGTATTTTCGCTTGCGTCGGCGTGTCGCCAATTCGGCAGGCATGTTCATCAGGATGTCGCTGTGGTCGGATATGACAATTACTGGTCGGATTCGAATGAACGTCAGTACGAATCTACTGTACCGCTTGCGACGATAGACAAGCGTAATTATGAGATCGGCAGGCAGATCACGCATCTGTTACTGGAAGTTGCCGCCGGTCGTACGGGTCATGACACGGTTCACTATACAGTTCAACCGGAGCTTGTTATTTGTGAATGAGATTATATTCATGATGAATTGAAATGGTCATGATAAGGCTATTGACTTACGGCGCCAACGCGATAGGTATACAGGATGAAGCCGTAGATTTGATCGGTATCGTTAAAAGACGTTGAATCAGCCGGCAGGTCGGCGACCCGTTGCCAGTCCTGTGTATTTGGGAATGGTTTTCGTTCGACGACGTAACCGGTTTCGTTATCGTTGGTATCTGTCCAGTCGAGTCGGATTTGATCACCGGCGAGTGCGGTGGCTGTGATGTTGGTCGGTGGTACGACGGGCGGTGGTGTTGTATCGTCGGTGATCCAGACATCGAGGTGGTCGAGTGAGATGCGGTTACCGGAGTTATCGGGATTATGTGTAACGCGGAGGTGGTGAACGCCGGGCGTGAGGAATCCGGAGTCGTAGGCCATGTAATCGACGTATTGACGGACGTAGTTGGTATGGACAGGTGTTGTCATATCATCCAGGAAGACGGCGAATCCCTGTTTGTCGTAAGTGAAAGTGGAGGTCCGTGCGAGGAAGTAACGGATGCGTGTACCGGTGAAGGTATAGTCGAAGTAATCGGTACTATCGCTGTCGGTGACCATTGCTGCGCCGCCGCACATCCAGGGGTTGGTTTCGATTTTCCAGTTGGTGCCTGTGTAGGTGATATCGGGGTGGTCTTCCTGTAACCGCTGCATATTTGCGACGATGAGTCGCCAGGTGGGCGACCATGTGACCTGTGAGTCGGAGTCGGTCATTTTGAGTTGGAAGTTAAAGTAGCCGCCTGAGGAGTTCCAGTCGGCGGTGAAGGGCGTGGTATTGTCGGCCCCGATGGATTGTCCATCGATGAAGAATTCGATTGTATTGACATTTCTGCCCGGGGGCGGGCAGCCTGTTGCTTCGAGAGTGATATTGCCGGGGTTAGCGATGAGGTTAGGGTGTGAGATGAGTCTGACCCATGGATTGGTCTGTTTCCGGTGCTGGCGTTGTTTTTCGTACAGGTCGGTGATAACGGGTGTGGTATTTTGATCGGCGTAGATATTACCTTTTTCGCCGCAGACCATCGCCCAGTTGCAGTTTTCATTCTGCGGTCCCTTGATGCCGACGAGCGAGCCCATGGAATGGGCATCGGGTTCGTTGACGAATTCACCTGAGGGACCTGTGATATCGACATTCCAGTGCACGACGTTTTTTCCGACGAACGGGCCGGTATCGCTTGCCCCTCCGGGTGAGCCGTCATTGTAGAGGGTGATATTGGTACGCAGCAGGTCGAACGGCATGTATCTGTGGGAATCGAAAGTTCCGTGGTTCATGAGGCCGCGTCGGTATGTGATTCCGGTTGCGAGGTCTTCGACAGATATGCCGTGGTGGCATGTGGCGTTGATTGTGAAGTTATCGAGCAGGCAGTCATGAGATCTGACGTTAGTGATGGGGTGGTGGAAGAAGACGGAACCATTCCAAGTAACGCCGTCGCAAGTGAGGTTTTTCGTTGCGCGGCAGAGTATACCGTTTTCGCAATCGGTGATATTGACGTTTCGGACGAAGCAGTTGACTGCCTTCGTGAAGAAGAGAGCGTTATATCCGGGATTCTGATTATGTCCGACGGGTACGGCACCGACGCACTGGATAGTGAGGTTTTCGATGCCGGCGTCACGTATCACGGGTCCGATGGGTTCGAATGCGACGTTCCATTCGGGTCTGATATCGATTCGCAGAGGTTGTTCGAGCGTGACGTTGTTACCGCTGATCCTGCTGATCTGTACGGGCCACTGGAACTGAGAGCGGTTATTGAGTGCGGTAGCGCCGTCCCAGTAGAACTGTTCCATGAGTGGGTGTCCGGCGATATGTTTCCAGAGCGAGTATCCATCTGCGGCCGCGGCGTTTTCCCATGCGAGGATGTAGTAGTCGCCTGGCAGGAGTTGAGAGGGGTCGTCGACGGTAATGGTCCAATCACCGCGTGTATGTGAGCCGGTAACGTCAGCGAGATGCGGTCCTTCCCAGACGGGTCCGCCTGAGAACCAGCAGTTCCAGTTGCTGCTGCCGTATCCGTTTTCGTTGATATGGTAGTCGTGGTTGGTACCATCTCTGCCGACGGTCATGTACATTTGTTCGATGGGGCTGAACCATACGAGTCCGCCCTGCCATGACCAGTAGAGAGTGCCGGTGCCGCTACCTGCGAAGCCGATGACGGTTTCGAGCGGGTTGGGGAAGAGGATGATGGTCAGGTCGGTACCTTCCCCGCGGAGAACGATGCCGTCGTATTTCATGAAGATGTAATCGTTAACGAGGTAAGTTCCTGCGGGGATGTAGAGTGCGCCCATTTCGCCGTGAGCGTTTTCGAAAGCGGCGTCGATGGCGTTACGGAAGGCCATGGTATTGTCGGTGACGCCGTCGCCCACGCCGCCGAAGTCGGTGAGGTCGGCGACGACGGGTACATCGGGTATGGGGATATTGCCGCCGTGGTAACCGGAGAACGAGTTATTGACGATATTGGGGTGGTTGTCGGGGTTTTCGGCATAGCTGTTCCAGACGTCGTTTCCGGTTTGTGCGTAGGCGGTGGTGATGAGTAGAAGTGTGAGTATGGATGTGAGTGTGAGGTGTTTCATTTTGCTTTGTTCTCTTCTTGTGGTCAGTTTCAGCGTAAACGGCACGGTGTTGTCCGTACCACCGTTATTCAACGGCTCCGACGCGGTAGGTGTACTGAGTGAAGCCGTAGAGTGAGTCGGTATCGGTGTAAGACGTTGTGTTTGGCGGCAGGTCGGCGATGTTATGCCAGTTGGTGTTTCTGTTGTAAGGGGATCGCTGGATGACGTATCCGGATTCGCCGGTGCTGTTGTCGGTCCATGTCAGTTCGATCTGTGATGCGGTATTTGCCATAGCACTAAGGTTAGTGGGGGCAGTGACGGCTGTATCGCCTTGTATGGCGGCTTTTACGGTGAATTTCGTCATCTGAATCCAGAGTCGGTCGGGGGTGTAGGTATCGAGATCGATGATGAACCCGACGGCGGTGATATTGGAGAAGTCACGAGTGAGGAAGGATGCGGTATCGCTGTTAAAGTCGATATCGATATCGGGGTTGTATATTGCCCAGTTTCCGTCGGTATCGGTCAGGAAGTATCGTACGGCCGAGCCTGAGAATGTTTCTTCGGAAACGTAGAAAGTACTTCCGTCGCGAACGAGCCATCGCATGGGCGAGATGGCATAAGGCAGGTTGAGGTTCATGATACTGCTTTCATCGAAGTGAACGGTCTGGGTATCGGCGACGTTTTCGAAATCATCTTTGGTGATATAGAGGACCATGTGAAAGTCGGCTGTGACGCCGGTGGGCGGCTGGTATCGGATATTGATACGATCGGGTGTACCATTAGTGAGGTGATTATCGTTAAAAGGCATGGTGGTACTATTGATAGCCCGTCCGCGAACGCCGCCGTAGATATCGGGTCCGTAGTAATCGATGGTGGGACTGAGCGGGCTGGTATCGCTATAGGGGTATTCGCAAGTGCTATCGTCATCACCGTCGCCGTCGAGGTCGACGGGTGTGATGATTTCGTTTGAATCGCGAAGCAGTCTGCTTGTTGTGACGTAGTTATCGCTGTTGAAGTTGATGATGTATTGAGTATTTTCGCCGACGCCTGCGGTTCCGCCGAGGACGGCGTAGAATCCGTCATGGTCGCCGCCGCCGTATCCTGTCTGTATGGGATCGAGTTCGAAGAGCCAATCGTCAGCGGAGCCGCCCCATGCGATATGAGCTTCGGATTGGCCGGTGAGGACGCGAGCGTCGACGGCATGTGTTGTTCCGCCGCAGAGTCTGGTGCAGTAGAGGCGTGTGGTCATATCCTGGTTCATGACGAGTATGTATGCCCCGCCGGTGTATGTTGTGGGAGGGAATGGGTTGAAAGCGATCTGATCGGGATCGGGTGAGTATTGGGGAACGTATGGTATAGGCAGTCCGGAGGCACTGGGACCGACGACGTAGACGCGGCCGTAGCTGTCTGAAGTGATATCGCCGTCCTTAACGCGAACGGTATTCCCGCCGCCGGAGCTATTGCGAGTGCAGAACTGCTGTCCGAGGTAGTAATCACCTGTTTCGGGAGCGTATCGGGCGAAGAAGGTTTTATGTTCGGACTTGGTGTTGTACCAGTTATGCCACATATCGCCGCCGACGACGGTAACGGGGGTATTCAGATCGGTAGGCGCGTAGCGGAAGATATGGTTACCGCCTGCGGATTCGAATCCGACGTAGAGCAGGTTGTCGTATCCGATATCGCAGCGGTAACCGCGCGTGTCGGCCATATTATTGATTTCGATACCTTCGTTACAGGGGTCGAGCATCCATCCGGGCCAATCGTAATTTCGCCATATCTGGTTACCGTTATAGTCGTGAGCTTTGATATAGGCGACCTGTACGGGGTTGCAGTTGCTGTGGCTGTTTCTGAATCCGACGGTATAGATCATCTGGAGAGAGGAATGGATGGCGAGGTCCTGAGTGAAGTGCATACCGCCGAAAGAAGCGATGAAAGATCCGTCCTGCTGGTGAACGTGAATGGAGCCAGGTTCGAGTTCGGATATGGCGTCGAGAGCGGCGTTGGTACCGTCGCTGCCAGCGTCGACGCGTCGCACGTATCCGCCTGCGGCCCGTTGCCAGAGCAGGTTATCGGCGTCGGGATTGAGTTTGATCAGGCCGTCATTACCTGCGGCGAGGTAGATATTTTCGTTGTCGTCGAGGTCCATATCGAGCAATTCGTCAGCGAGTCTGGTGACGGCGAGAACGGTTTTGCCGTCGGGGCTGAGTCTGACGACACAGCCGCTGGTGGTGTTAGTGGCGTTATTGAGTAGCAGGGGGGTGACACCGCCCGGGGTAGTGGAACCGACATTTGCGGCGAGGAGTATGGAACCATCGTCGGTGATTCTCAGGCCGCGGACAGCGTTGTTGTTACCGGCGTCGCCGAGCCATGAGCAGGAATCCACGCCGAACTCGTGCGCGAGAGCAGGGCAGGGGTACAGGCCGGTCATGGATATGACAAGACAGATCGTCCATTTCATCATGTGAATCATGGTATTGTTCCTCTACCTGTAGGTGTTTTTAAACGTTTATTGTTCTTTTTCCCATCCTGTACGTCATACGGGTGTATCCGTCGGAATTGAAGCGGTCTGCATTTGAGATACTGAAAAGTGTGAAGGAATAAATATGTTCGGGATTACCCCGATTTCACTGTTTTGTCCCGCCGGAAATATGAATAAGGCTACTCAATCAGCGGCAGCGAATTTACATCAATCATAGCGTGTGGCGAATGAAAAACAAGGGATTTATGGTGGTTGAGTAAAAACAGGAAAAGCGTGATCAGTAATAATAAATGAGGAGGGTATTGAGGGGTTTGAGAGGGTTTGGTTGGGTGGGGGGTCGGGTTGATGTTTGAATCGGTTCGGGTGTTGAATTTTCGGTTTCTGTCATCAGTCATGTGAGTGTACATCGGCGTCACCCTGAGGGACTCCCCCAAGGTGCTCAATTGGGTAGGTGTATGTGATCATTTTTGGTGTATGTGTATTTTTGTGTGTGCGTCATAGGGGTTATTAGCCGGTGGTGGTCATGAGCGGCTATGATACTGGCATGATAATCCGGGACTATGAACAAGGTATTGTGGATGGTATGGCACGGGTATCGGCGATGGTCTTCTGGGAGGAGAGTGATCGTCCGTCGCGTCGGATTTACATGGAGACAGATGCATCATTCGGTGATGATCTGGTATGTAATCCGCATTCATGGCTGCTTGGCGCGTTTGTGCCTGCGATGCGTCATGAAGAGCGTCGTATCCGTGTGGAGGGAGCAATCTGTCCGAAGTTGAGAAATGGTTTGGAGGCGGTGATCCAGTACTTCCGGTTGTGGTACGGCGAATTGCATCATGGTCCGATTGATATTGAGCCGACAGGCGGTTTCCGGCCGGGGGTGTCATCCGGTCGTGGTCGGGCGTCGTCGTTTTTATCCGGTGGGGTAGATGCGTTGACGACGTTTCGGAGCAATCGTCTTGATTTTCCGCTGGATCATCCGTATTCGATCAAGGATTGTTTTTTTGTTCACGGTTTTGATGTGGGTGGTTATGAATCTCTGGATTCGAATCGTTTGAATTCGCGTCATGCGATAGAAGTGCTTTCGGGGCTGGCATCCCGCAACGGAGCGGAGCTGATTCCGGTATTCACCAATTTGCGTTACCTGGACGACAGTGATTATCTATTTTTTACGGAGTTTTACGGTGCGGCTCTGGCGTCGGTGGCGCATGCGTTTGCGGGCCGGATTACGGATGTATCGATAGCTTCGGGTTCGAGTGCAGGGGATCTCGAGCCGATCGGTTCGCATCCGCTGGTGGATTTGAATTACAGTAGTGCTGATCTGCGTGTTCATCATGACGGTATTCGTTATTCACGTCTGGAGAAGGTGGGTGTGTTATCCCAGTGGCCTGACGGTTTATCATCGTTGCGAGCGTGTTTCGATGCATTCCGTGACGGTAAGCGTTTGAATTGCGGTGAATGCGAGAAATGTCTACGTACCATGACGGAGCTTCTGGTTTGTGGCGGTTTGAAGTCCTGTCCGACGTATCCTTTTGATGACATTTCGCCGGAGCTTCTGATGGGTTTGAAAGCGGGTCGACCGTTACGGGTTCCGAATGACCGGTTATCCCAGTTGAAGGATGTATATCTGAGGCTGAACACGGCGAACCGGTATTACTGGCGTGAGTTGATCGAGCCGTTGGAGCGGATTGGGCGGGGCGACCTTGCGGTTGTGATACGCGGCAAGCTATCGGAATATGATCGTTACGAGTCTGCCGGTCGTCGGCCGACGTTGCGTTCGAGGTTGAAGCACCTGGATGATCGGGTTTTCGATGGTATGATTCGGAGGATGTATCGGATGTTACCAGGTTGTTGTATTCGAGGGGTGTAGTCATGATAGTAGGGAATTACACGCATGGTGAGGATGGTGGACTGATTCGGACCAGCGCGGAGATACAATGGGAAGATTGTGAACGTCCAGTGCGTCGGTTGTTTTATGAGACGGATTCGCGTTTTGCTTCGGCATTCGGCATCAGTCCGAATACCTGGTTATTGGCGACATTGATTCCCGCGATGCATCATGGTGAAAGGCGTGTTCGTATTGAAGGCGCTATCTGCCCGCTTTTACGAAACGGTCTCGAGACGGTTCGCCGGCATTTATGTGTATGGTACGGTATGGACAAGCATAAGCCGATCATGATCGAGCCGACGGGCGGGTTTGTTCCTTATCCGCCACCTGTTACGAATCGGGCGGCATTTTTTTATTCAGGGGGAGTAGATTCACTGGCGACGTTATATTGTAACCGTCGAGATTTTCCTATCGGCCATCCCGGCCGGATCCACGACGGGATATTCGTACATGGAATTGATATAGGAGGATATGAACAGTTTGATGATAATCGTGGCAATTCCGAGCATACGATTGTCCAGTTGACCGATTTCGCGGTCACTCTCGGGGTTACCCCGATACCCGTCTTTACGAATATCCGTTTTTTAGACGACAGCGACGATTTATTTTTTCGTGAATGGCATGGCGCCGTCCTGTCATCGGTGGCACACCTGTTTGAAGGTCATATTACTGATGCACTGATAGCCAGTGGTACCTGTGTGGAAGATCTCGGTGCGGTGGGATCGCATCCACTTCTCGATCCGAATTTCGGTAGTTCGCGTTTACGTATTCATCATGACGGCAACTATCTGGGTCGGTTGAATAAGATCGGTTTACTTTCCCGATGGCCTGAGGCGTTGTGTGTGCTACGTTCCTGTTATAACGCGTTTCGTGGTCGAACTGAGTTGAATTGCGGGAGATGTGAGAAATGTCTTCGTACCATGACGGGATTGCTGATTCATGGTTGTCTTGGCGATTGTCCAACGTATCCGTACGAAGATCTGAGTCCTGAGATATTGGACCAGCTTATCGGCGATGCGAGTCGGATACGACGTAATCCTGATGTTTCCTATTGTCATGATGCTTATCTGTTGATCAGTCACACGAACGAATTTTTCTGGCGAGAGATGGTTGAGCCATTGCGTCGGATAGGGCGTGATGATCTTGCAAGGGTGATAGAGATGAAGCTGGCGGAATATGCACGTTCATTAAAGAGGAGGCGGATATGGGGCCGAGCGTATCGTCGATTGAAGCGTATGATTCGGCGTTGATGTGCAAGTCTTAATCGATCTGATGTATGACGATTGTATTGGTTTTACCGGGCTCGCCGATGGGTCTGCCGGTGATAACGATGATATGGTCGCCGGTGTCGGCGATGTGCCGCGCTCGTGCGAGGTCTGCGGCGATTTTGAGTACATTGCGAGTATGTTCCGGTGCGTGTGAGAAGCATGATATGACGCCGTAGTAGAGGGTCATTTTTCGAACTGTTTTCAAATTATCCGACAGAGCGAGTATGGGGCATGGCGGATTATTTTTTGCGAGTATACGCGGCATGAACCCGCGAGAGGTGAAGACGGCGACGGCTTTGATGGTTTCAGCGCGTATGATGTGGAGGATGGCGGCAATAACGGCCTCGGAACGGGGTGAGTCGTGGCAGATCAGATCGAAGAGATCATATTTTTCTGTCAGGCAGAACTGTGTTTCGCGGATGGTTTCATTCATCATGCGTACGGTTTCGACGGGGAATTTACCGATGGCGGATTCGGCGGAGAGCATAACGGCGTCGACGTGGTCGAGTACGGCGTTGGCGACATCTGATATTTCAGCGCGAGTGGGGGTAGGTGAATGGATCATGCTTTCGAGCATTTCGGTGGCGATGATGCAGGGTTTTCCTGCGATGCGGCATTTGCGTGCGATATTTTTCTGTGCGACGGGAACGGAGGGGAAGTCCATTTCGACCCCGAGGTCTCCTCGAGCAACCATGACGGCATCGCTTTCACTGATAATGGCGTCGATATTATCGACGGCCTGCGGTTTTTCGATTTTGGCTATGACATCTGCGTTGCAGTTTCGTTTTGCCAATTCATCCCTCAGCATACGGACGTCGCCCGGGTGTCTGACGAAGGAGAGAGCGACATAGTCGAAGTCATGTTGTGCGATCCAGTCGAGATCATTGCGGTCCTTATCGGTCAAGGCTGCGAGTTGCAGATCGGTCTGCGGCAGGTTGATCCCCTTATGTTTGAGCAGGACACCGCCGTGTATAACGGTGCAGAGCAGTTCATCGTGCGAAGGTTTTGCGGTAGCGGCGAGTTTGATTTTTCCGTCATCGAGCAGCAGCAGTTCACCGGGCCGGACGTCAGTTACGATTTGGGGGAGAGTTGTACTGATTCGTTCGTCGGAGCCGACGATATTATTTTTCTGGATAACGATCTGTTTCCCTGTTTCGAGCACGACGGCGCCGCCATTGAGTTCACCGACACGAATTTTCGGTCCGCACAGATCAGCGCAGAGTGCGAGCGGGTTACCGGTTTCCGTTTCGACGCGTCTGATATTATCGAGCATAGCCATGTGCTGTTGATTGTTGCCGTGAGAGAAATTGATTCTGACGGCATCAACCCCGGCCTCGACCATATTTTTCAAGACGATCGAGTTATTACTTGCGGGCCCGAGTGTGGCCATGATTTTCGTTCGGATCATCATGGTTCATCCAGGGCGGTTATGGTCGTCGTTTTTTTTTCAGGCGGAGGTGTGGAATTACGTGTTGCGGCATCTGTTGCCTGTGGCTGTTGTACGGTGACGGCGTTACCTGGTGTTTCGACATCGAGTCTGAATTCGTAGAGGCTCATAAGGGAGAGCAGCCATGAGAGTGTTGATTCGACGCCTTGGTTTTCGTTGAGGCCCTGCGGCATGAGTCCGTCGCTGCATCCGCCGGTGGTATGGTCATAGAGAGGAATTCTCAGGTCGTTATCGCCGAGGAACCAGTTGAGGCAACGGTCGGCGCGGTCGAGCCATTCCCGATCGCTTGTGACGCGGAAGGCTTCGAGGTAGGCGTCGATAGCGGCGCAAGCCTCGATGGGTTTCTGGTCGAACCGTGCTTTCTGTCCGCCTTGTGGGAACCAGCCGTCTGTCCCGACGGGTGCGAACTGTTCTTTATCGGTGGATTGGACATCTGCGAGCCATTCGAGGCTTCTGAGAGCGGACTGGATCATTTCGTTATTGAACATCCATCGTCCGGAGAGCAGCAGAGCGTGTGGAATTCGAGCGTTATCGTAGGTAAGTTTATCGGCGGGCCAAGGCCAGTTGTTGTATTCGTGGTTTCTGAACTGATCGAAGAGTTTATTTGCGAGGTTTTCGCGAACGCGTCTGGCGTGGCTATCTCCGCTGAATCGTCTGAGGTATGCGTGAATTCCGATGAGGCTGTAAGCCAGTCCGTGGAGGTATCGTAGTGTTTCACAGACCGGCAGCGCACGTTGGAAGAGGTTAGCGGCGAAAGTCATGTGTCCGCGCATATGGCAACGGGCGACGGCTTCACCGAGAGCCCAGAGCGCTTTTCCGTGGGCTTCTTCGGACGGCGTCACATTTTTTTTCCATTGTCGGTCGAATCCCATGACATTTCGGAATCGTCCTGTTTCCTCGTTGTAGGCATGTTCGATGAAGCTGAGGAATCGTCCGATGAGGATATCGAGTTTAGCGCCTGCGGTGTAATGGAGGTGGTCCTGAGCGAGCAGGACGGTGATGAGTGCGCGGGCGTTATCTTCGGTGGTATATCCGAAGTTACGATCGGGTATGGTGGTTTTGGCATGTTGGAAGATGCCGGTGTCATCGGTGAGAGCGAGCAGGTGATCGAGTTTGATTTCGGTCAGTTCGGGCAGTTTACCCCGCTGTCGGCTGGGCACGGCGGGTTTGGGGTGCCGGTTTCGTTCATCTCGCACGGTTTGAAAGAGGTTGAGGTATTGTGCGGCGACATCTCGCCAGCACATCTGTCTTGTGTACTGGTAGGCTCGTTTTCGAGTTGCGTGGCGTTCGGTTTCGTTATTAAGCAGTTCGATCACTGCCTCGGCGAGTGCGTGATGGTCTTTGAAGGGTACGATGCGTCCTCGACCGTCTGCCAGCATTTCCTCTGCGTACCAGTAAGGGGTTGATACGGTAGCTTTTCCTGTTCCCAGGGCGTAGGCGAGTGTTCCCGAGGTGATTTGAGTTTCGTTGTGATAGGGTGTGACGTAGATATCGGCGGCGCCGAGGTATTCGACCAGTTCATCGAGTTCGACGAATTTATTGATGAATTCGATATGGTTTTCGACGCCGAGTTCTCTGGCCTTTCGTTTGAGTCCGAGTCGGTAATCTTCCCCGCTATGCGCCATGATTCCTGGATGTGTTGCACCGAGCACGATATAGAAAGCGTCTGGATACTGTTCGATGATCAGCGGGAGTGCATCGATCATATTTTCGATGCCTTTGTTGGGCGACAGCAGTCCGAAGGTGAGTATAACTTTTTTACCTTCGACGCCGAACTGGTCCTTGTAGAAGTTGGGATCGACGAACGGCACATCAGGTATGCCGTGGTGGATCATGGCGATTTTAGATTTTGGTATTTTGTAGATATTGATGAGGAAGTCATAGGCGCGTTCGGCCATGACAACGAGTCGATCGGAGGCATCGGCGACCTGGAGCAGTCCATCGTAGTAGTGTTTTTCCGGTTCTTTGAGTACGGTATGAAGCGTGGTGACGATGGGCATTCGCAGTCTTCGCATGAATTCGACGATATAGGAACCGGCTTTTCCGCCGTAGATACCGAATTCATGCTGTAAGCAGCAGACGTCGACGTTTGACATATTGATGAAATCGGCAGCGAGTCGATATTCTCCGAGTCGGTTCTGGTTGATTTCGAACCAGACCCTTGGCGGGTATCGGTAGCCTTCCGGCCGGTTATTCATAGCGACGGCCCAGACATCGGTATCGGGGGCGACCGTGGCGATGGATTCGGTCAGATCGGAAGTGAATGTGGCGATACCGCATCGTCTGGGCAGGTAATTTCCGACCAGCGCGACGGTTTTAACGGATTCCCAAGCTCGTTTTTTTTTCTGCATCCGAGTATGTCCAAGCATACCAGCAGGACTCATGCAGTCCAAGGTCTGCCGCCCGTATCAGTAGTGCGGCACGTTCAGTCACTACTGTAAACGAGGGCCATTATTCAATCAGACCCGAATCTCCCGCTCCAGAGGCTCACATACAAGGCCGCGCATATGGATAGTGATATGATAGCCTGTATTCGTCAGGCAATCAAAGGGTCGGTCGTTCAAAGCCTGTTCGGTTTCTGATATTCGGACTTATGATTTGTGTATAATGCCGTTTTGGTTGATGACTTCCGGTTTGTGAAGATTAACCTGCAATTTGAGAAGGAAACAGCAGCGATGAAAGGTGTGATTTTAGCGGGCGGGTTAGGTACGCGGTTAAGGCCGTTGACACTGGTGACGAACAAGCATCTGTTGCCGGTATTCGACAAACCGATGATTTATTATCCGATCGATTGTCTATTGGGTGCGGGGATCAAGGATATTCTGATTGTGACGGGTGGTGAGCACGCGGGTGATTTTCTGAAGTTGTTGAAGAACGGCAAGCATTTGGGTATCCGTCATCTTGAGTATGCCTATCAGGAAGGGGAGGGAGGCATTGCCGATGCGCTCAAGCTGGCGGAGGAATTTGCGGATGGCGACAAGTTATGTGTGATTCTGGGGGACAATCTGATTGAGGGGAATATACGCAAGGCGGCGGGCGAATTTTTCACACAGTCGAGCGGATGCAAGCTGCTTTTGAAGGAAGTGAGCGATCCTGAGCGTTTCGGGGTGGTACGTTTTGATGAAAATGGCCGAGTGACAGAGATTATAGAAAAGCCATCAGACCCGCCGAGTCACATGGCGGTCACGGGTATTTATTTTTATGACGCGGACGTTTTCAATATTTGTCAGGGTTTGGAACCGAGTGGTCGTGGGGAGCTTGAGATAACGGACGTGAACAACGCTTATCTTTCCCGAGGTGATCTGACGTACGATATTCTTGAAGGGTGGTGGACGGACGCCGGCACTTTTGAAAGTCTTTACCGTGCAACATGTTATGTTCATCAGGGCAATTCGGCTGAATCGTGAGTATCGAAGTGTCGGAGTTATACCGATAGCAGGTTTTCGACAGGGCAATGATAGGAGTACATACGGTGCAGATACAGAGTATACCGACGCATAACGGTCCGCTGTCAGAAGCATGGGAGCAGTCTCTTGGGCAAGGTTCACCGTCATTTGTTCCGACGCATATTTATGCGGATGACCGCGGCTGGTCGCTGATGAATCAGTTTCAGAATATTCTGTGCCAGGAGGGTCAGGTGAATTATTCGGTGATGTATCCGAATGTTGTGAAGGCATGGCATCGTCATCGTCATCAGACGGATTTCTGGTTATGTCTGCATGGTCATCTGAAGGTGGGCATATACCGAGAGTCGGACGATGTAGCGTGGCAGGGGGTTACGGGCGAGAAGCGTCCCGGCGTGGTGATCATTCCACCGCCGCTGTGGCATGGCGTATCGACGGTGGGCATCGAGCCGGCGGGTCTGCTGTATTATGTGACCCGTCAATACAATCCATCTGAGCCGGACGAGGAGCGTCGTGTCCATGATTCGGTGGTTGGATTTCGGTGGGGGGTAGAACATCGATGAGAGCGATTCCGTCAACAGTGGCTGTACTGGGTGGTCGCGGCATGCTTGGCCGAGCATGGTGCGAGCAACTGAGTCGGTTGGGTGTTTCTTATATCAGTCTTGATCTTCCGGAATTGGATATCAGGGATGCCGAATCGATTGCCGGGGGCGTACCGTCGGAGGTAGACCTGGTGGTGAACTGTGCGGCCTGGACGGATGTAGATGGAGCGGAGTCGCACGAGGCAGAGGCGGAGCGACTGAATGCCGATGCGGTGAAGTTATTGGCGGATTATTGTGTTCAAGTAAGCGCATCGCTGATCCATTATTCGACGGATTATGTATTTGATGGTGAGTCGAGCGTTCCATACAGGGTGGATCATCCGATATCCCCGGTGAATGCATACGGCCGGACGAAGGCTCGAGGAGAGGCGATATTGCGGTCTACCGGCAATCACTGGCTCATTTTGCGTACGAGTTGGCTTTATGCTCCGTGGGGCCGTAATTTCGTACGTACGATTGCGGGTTTATGCACTGAGGCGTCGGAAGGAGAATCGCCGCGGGTATTGCGTGTTGTGAATGATCAGCGTGGTCGTCCGACGAGTGCTGAGCATCTGGCGTCGGTTTCACTGCGGTTGTATCAGGCATCGGCGGCAGGGATTTATCATGTCACTGATGGAGGAGAATGTACGTGGTATGATCTAGCAGTCATGATAGCGGAAGAGCTTGGAACCGGTAGTCGGATAGAGCCGTGTGGTTCGGCGTTTTATCCGCGTCCTGCGCGTCGGCCAGCGTACAGTGTACTGGATCTATCGGATACAGAGCGTCTTGTGGGCGAGATGCCCTCCTGGCGGTCGCATGTATCTGACGTTTTATCGCGTATGGAGCCGATCAGGGTGTAACAGGTTATGAATGAGCGAATATTACTTACGGGCGGTTGCGGTTTTATCGGATCGAATTTCGTCCGTTTTATTATGCGTGAGCGTTCTGGTGTGAGACTGGTGAATCTGGACGCGTTGACGTACTCGGGAAATATCGAGAATTTATCTGATCTGGAGCGGGCGGTACCATCTTCGGCCGGGCGTTATCAATTTGTTCATGGTGATATCCGTGACATGGACCTTGTCTGTGAGTTGATAGATGGATGCGATGCGATTATTCACATGGCGGCGGAGAGCCACGTTGACCGTTCGATCATAGATGCGCGTCCTTTTATCGAATCGAATGTACTGGGCACTCAGACCCTGCTGGATGCGATGCGTCGAGTGGACGTCCGCCGTGAAAAGCGTTTTATTCATGTATCGACGGATGAAGTATACGGTTCGTTACCGCTGGACCGTGTTGATCTGAAATTTACGGAAGAGAGCGGCTTGAGGCCGAACAGTCCTTATGCGGCGAGCAAGGCGAGTTCTGATCTGCTGGTACGAGCCTATCATCATACATTCGGGCTTCAAGCATGTATGACGAACTGCTCGAACAATTACGGGCCGTATCAATTTCCGGAGAAGGTGATTCCCCTGTTCGTCACGAATCTGCTGGAGGGTCGCAAAGTGCCGTTATACGGAGATGGTCGGAACGTACGCGACTGGCTGCATGTCGAAGACCATTGCGAAGCGGTTCTGGCGGTATTAGAGCGTGGTCGTTCTGGTGAGATTTATAACATAGGCGGCAATAACGAGCGTTCGAATCTGGAGTTGACACGTACGATACTTGAGATAATGGGATTTGGGGAAGAGATGATCGAATATGTCGACGATCGTCCTGGGCATGATCGTCGTTATGCGATCGACGCCGGCAAGATCCAGAAAGAGTTGAATTGGGAGCCGAAGCGGTCGATGTGGCCTGAAGGGTTGCAGGCGACGATTCAATGGTACAGAGACAACAGGCAATGGTGGCAGCGTGTCAAAAGCGGGGCGTATCGCAGTTATTATGAAAAGCAGTATGGCAGCAGGAATAATGGGTAATTGTACAGTTATCGACGTTTACGTGTCATGATTGAACCGGCTGTGAAGCAGAGTAGGATTGTGAGGGATGTGGGTTCAGGTGTTGCGACAGTTGCCGTGATTATGGCGGGTTCATTTTCAGAAGGTTGAAAGCCGTAGTTGGCGAGGAGTCTGACCAGGTCGGGAGCATTGACGATGCGGTCGCCGTTGAAGTCACCTTCGTGCCAGTCGGTGATATGGCCATAGTGAGAAAGCAAGTTGGTCAAATCCGCCGCATTGATCATTCTGTCGAGGTTAGCGTCGCCGTATTGGCAATTGAGTATACCCCGTACGAGTTGGTCGACATCCTGCTGATCGATATCACCGTCCTTATTGAGGTCGAATTGAGTTTGGGATGGGGGTATTGAAGCCAGTACAGCGTCGTAAAGCAATGAGATGTCGGTGTATTCGAGTTGTCCATTACCGCTGTAGTCTGCGATGATGGTAAAGGGGTCGGATATAATCTGCCATGCCAGTCCGTAATCCCATTCGAAGGGGTCGCCGTTGCCGGTGACCTGAAGCTGGTAATCATGTCCGAGCGTCAGATTAGTCCAGATATTTTCGGTGTTTTCGTTCGTACTGCCGGATTCCATAACGAGTGTAGTATTAGAGGTGACATCATAAAGCGTCAGGTTCAGGTCGTACAGGGCGGCGGTCGAGTCGAATATGGGTCCTGGCGGCCCATTACCGATATCGATATTCCAGACCAGAGAGGCGGTGAGCGTTTCATGTCCTGCGGTTGCGGTAAAGGCATAGGTTGCCAGATCGTCATGTGAAAAGAGAGGATCATAATCGAATCCGAAGGCAGAGACATTGCCGATGCCGCCATCTTCCATGCTGTCCTGTTCGGATCCTGCGATGATCTGATAGCTGTTGAATATATTTATCTGTCCTGCACCGTAGGTATTATCGAGGTTATTGGAAGTGTTGATGGTATACCCTGTGAGGTCGGACCCGTGTGCGTTATCAACATATCTGTCAGCGCCTGCCATAAGTGAGGCTTTAATTACTTCGGAAGTTTCAGCGTGGTTGATTGTTCGAACGCGATTGGTGATCGTTCCGTTGGAGAGGTCCGGATTAAGAGCGGTATCGAGCAGCAGAGCGGTGCCTGCGGAGACCATGGGTGCTGCGTAGCTCGTATATTCGCCTGATCCGTTGTAAATCGTTCCGGTTGCGACGATTGTGGGAGAGGTGCGGCCGTCAGAGTAGACGGAGTCGGTTTGAGAGGTGCCGGTTTTATGGGTACCTGCGGTAATTCCCACGGAGATGATGTTGTAAGCGTTTTTGTAGATCGGGAAATTTTCATTGTAGCTGTTGGGCACGGCGATGATCTGTATGAAATCATCTTCTTCAACGAGGAAGTCGGTTCGGCGCAGTGTTGAACCGGAATAACTGCCATAATCGGTAATATAGCTGTGGTTTGCGATTCTTGCAGATGAGGTGTTGGGTGAGGTACTGCTGGTGGATTTGAGCATGCCGTTCCCGAGCCAGTCGGTCGCCTCGAAAACGAGTATCTGATTGACACCCGGTGCGATTGAATAGTCATTGCCGTAGTAATTGTGTGCCACAGCCCCGGCGTGGCTGGAGAAGTCCGAGGAACTGCCGGAGCTGTTGATGATTGTTTTGCCTGAGAAATCAGGGTCACTTGTATTCGGCATGTAGTTATTGCTGTTATCTTTTGCTTCGATGTGTGCGACTTCGATATCGAGTCCGGTGGGGATATTATCGCCGAGTGAATCCTGTAGTTGCGGGAATCCCATCAGGTCACGATATTCCGCTGTCGCGGCGTTCGCGAAGATGAGTAAAAGGATGCAGACGCTCTGTACAAACACGAATGATTTCGTCATTCACTTTCTCCCGTGACCGAGGATGTACGCGCTGTCGATACGAAGAGTTGTCAACCGAGAAATAGATTGCTACCGCTATTCAGGATTTGCCTGTCAGGTCTGATTTCGTCTGTCTGCGACATTTTCTTCTACTGATATAATTTAACCCCATGGGCGTTGCGTCGTCAAGTCTATTTATATATTAGAATTACATTTCAATATGATCAGTGAAATGTGAGCGTCATCAAGGGCCAAATTCACCCGGCCATAAAAAGAATATTTGCATTTTGTCAAGCCATTTCTGGATGACCTGGATTACTCAAGCGTTACAAATGGTCGCTTTGGTATTGGTCAATTTACGTGTTACGCCTCTGGTATCGACGACGAGTCTGGCATGTTCGCAGATTGTTTCCCAGTTATAAGTTGAGTGGTGGGTTGCGATGATCACGCAATCATATTTCTGGAGGTTGTCAGGGTTGAGTTCGATGCTCTTCATTTGGAGGTCATGTTTTCGCATTTTGTGAGTTACGGCGACATGCGGATCGTGGTAATCCACGTGTGCGCCGAGGTCAGTGAGTTGTTCGATGAGTTCGAAGCTGGGGCTTTCCCTGACGTCATCTACATCGGGTTTGTATGCGAGTCCGAGTATGAGTATTCGTGCGTTACGGACGGCCCGGCCGTGCTGGTTGAGAGCGAGGATGGTACGGTTGACGACGTAAGCGGGCATCTGGTGGTTGACCTGTCCTGCGAGTTCGATGAACCGGGTAGGTTGTCCGATTTCCCGGGCCTTCCAGGTGAGGTAGAAGGGGTCGATGGGTATGCAATGTCCGCCGAGTCCCGGGCCTGGGTAAAAGGGTTGGAAGCCGAAAGGTTTGGTAGCGGCGGCCTCCACGACTTCCCAGATATCGATATCCATTTCGGTGAGAATGACTTTCAGTTCATTGACGAGAGCGATATTCACGGCGCGGTAGACATTTTCGAGAATTTTGGCAGCTTCGGCGATTTCCGCGGAAGAGACTTCGAGGACCTGGCTGATAGCTTGCCGGTAGATGATAGTTGCCAGATGTCCGGAGAGGGAATCGATTCCACCGACGAGTTTCGGGATGGTTTGCGTGTTCATATCTTTCCGGCCAGGGTCTTCGCGTTCCGGCGAATAGGCGAGGTAGAAGTCTTTGCCGGCCTTGAGGCCGGATTTTTCGAGTACCGGCATCATGACTTCCCGTGTGGTGCCGGGATACGTGGTTGATTCGAGTACGATGAGTTGTTCGGGTCGAAGTGTTTTTGCTATGTCGACGGCGGTTTGTTCGACGAAGCTCAAGTCGGGTTCAAGGTGTTTACCGAGAGGTGTGGGGACGCAGACGAGAATGACATCGGGTTCGTGAAGTCTGTTGAAATCACAGGTTACCTGCACGCGATCGGAATGAGCCATATCGGAGACAAAATCCTCGCCGAGGTGTTTGAGGTAATTACGTCCCTGTTTGAGTTGTGTGATTTTATTCTGGTCGATATCGAAACCCATGACGGTGAATCCGGCATCCCAGAAAGCTCTCAGGAGTGGCAGGCCGACGTATCCAAGTGCCATGACTCCGATTACGACTGTTTGATCATCGATTTTCTGTTTGAGTTTCATGGGGAGTTATTATGATGCAACAGAGTGGTAACTGGCAAGTTTGCCGGTTGTTTCAGGTTAAGACAGGTAATCAAGCCGGTATCGAATCGGCCGGCGGTTCTGTTATACGGGTCAAAGGTGCGTAAAACCGGTGGATAGCGGCGTTGTTGCCGTATAGGCGGATCATTTCTACAATTACGAATCTGTTACATGGTCAGTCAGAGCCGGATGACAGGAGAGCTGATAATGTCAAGCGAGTTGGTACAGTCGTTTACTGACGGTAATTTCGAGGAGCAGGTGCTCAACAGCGATCAGCCGGTGCTGGTGGATTTCTGGGCCGAGTGGTGTGCTCCCTGCCGAGCGATCGCCCCGATTGTTGATCAGTTGGCGGATGAGTATGCGGGCAAGGCGCGGATCGGCAAGGTCGACACAGATTCGAATCGTGATACAGCGATCAAGTATCAGATCACATCGATTCCGACGGTGTTGATCTTCAGTGGAGGTGAGGTAGTCAGGAAGTTTGTGGGTTTGACATCGAAGAAGGATCTCGCCGAGGCTTTGGACGGACTATGAAACCCGAATTCAAGCATCATCAATTCGAGTCGGGTTTGACCGTGATAGCCGAATGCAGTGATGATTCACACACGGCGGCGGTGGGTTTTTTTGTGCGGACCGGTGCACGTGATGAAGATAGCGAGGTAATGGGAGTATCTCATTACCTGGAGCACATGGTATTCAAGGGGACGTCGCGTCGTTTCGCGGAGGACGTCAATCGTCGTTTCGATGAATTAGGGGCGAATTACAATGCCTTTACCGGCCATGAGCAGACGGTATTTTTTGCGCAGGTGCTGCCGGAGAATCTGACATCGGCGGTGGAGCTTCTGGGAGATATTCTGAGGCCGTCGTTGCGTGAATCTGATTTTGAGATGGAGAAGAATGTTATTCTGGAAGAAATCAGCATGTATGAAGATCGTCCGGAGTGGCGTCTTCAGGATACGCTGTTGGAGGCTTATTTCGGCAGCCATCCGTTAAGTTTTCGCGTACTGGGGACGAGGGAGACGGTTACGTCGCTGACAGCGGATCAGATGCGTTGTTATTTTGAATCCCGATACAGTGCAGACAATATTGTGGTGGCGGCGGCGGGTCGTATTGATTTCACTGAATTGCTGGAGAGTGTGGAGCGGATTACTTCGACATGGCGAGCAACCGGGGTTGTTCGTGAATATCCGTCATGCGGGGCGGGTGAAGTCGAGAAGACGATAACGGATGGGCGGTTGAGTCGCCATTATCTTGGCGTGATGTGTGCGGCCCCTGGTGCCCAGGATGATCGGCGTTATGCGGCGAAGGTTCTGGCTGATGTGCTGGGTGACAATGAGGGTTCGAGGCTTTACTGGGCGCTTGTTGATCCTGGTTTTGCCGAGGAGGCGGATTTTTCGTTTTTCCCCCAGGATCGAATCGGTTGTTTTCTGGGTTTCAGTTCGTGTTCGCCGCATCGATCACGTGAGGTTGAGGAGAAGCTGCTTGAGATTTTGGACCATGCCGTCCGCCAAGCGGATTTTCAATCTGATGAAATTGAGCGTGCGAAGAACAAGGTGGCCACGCAGGTGACGGTACAGGGTGAATTGCCGCTGGGTCGAATGAAGGGTATCGGTCTGCAATGGTGTTATCTGGATCGTTACATGCCGCTGGACGAGGAATTAAGTCATTTGATGGAAGTTACAACCGAGCAGATCAGGGATATGCTGTCGGAAATGCCGCTTTATCCGCGCAGTCTTGTGCGGTTAGGTCCGCCTGCCGTGTGAAGCATGGGGCTTTATATCGGCAGCGGGCTGGAATTTCGGACAAAGCGGGGGGAGTCGTATGACAGATAGTTGTTGAGAACGATGGATACAATCGCGGACATTCTGGCGGATTTGCGTGCAGGCAGGATGATTGTCCTGACTGATGACGAACGACGTGAAAACGAGGGAGATCTGGTTTGTGCCGGTGAACTGGTGACGCCGGAGGCGATCAATTTCATGCTGCGTGAAGCGCGTGGGATGATGTGTGTCGCTCTGGACGGATCGATCTGCGATCGCCTGGGTCTTCATCCTCAGAGTACGGTGAACACTTCACAGCGAAGTACGGCGTATATGGTGAGTGTGGATGCGCACGAGCGTTTTGGAATTACAACGGGGGTGAGTGCCTCGGATCGATCGGCGACGATTCGCGTGCTCGTGAAGCCGGATTCGCAGCCGGGTGATCTGGCCCGTCCGGGTCACATTCAACCTTTGCGTGCACGGGCAGGCGGCAGTCTGGTTCGTGCGGGCCAGACCGAAGGTTCGGTGGATTTATGCCGGCTGGCAGGGCTGCAGCCTGGTGCGGTGATCATCGAGATCATGAAGGATGACGGAACAATGGCACGTCGTGATGACCTGCATGCATTCTGCCGTCGTCATCGGATCAGGATGTGTTCGGTTGCGGACGTGATTCATTACCGGTTGGAACGTGAGAAGCTGGTCGAGCGTATTGATACGGTGCCACTTGTGAACGATGCCGGTGCATTCCGGCTGATTGTCTATCGGTCCCGGGTTGATATGTTTCCGCACGTGGCGCTGGTATGCGGCGGCATAGGGGAATGGGATGACTCCGGTGTGTGCAGGGAGATAGAAGAACCTGTTCTGGTGCGGATGCATACCCAGAATCTGCTGGGTGACGTGTTCGGCGACAATGGTCAGTCATCGGGTCGGATGCTGGCAGAATCGATGCGTATGATACAGGATGCCGGCCGGGGTGCGATTGTGTATCTTCGTCATGAACCGATGAGTTCAGGTTTACTGCAGACACTTCAGGCGGCGTACAGTTCGGACGGGACGGATCATGCGGCGGATCGAATACGATACGGGCGGGGTGATGCAGTTCACTGTGATCAGAAGTCATCCATTGAGCCTTATGGTTACGGTATTGGTTCGCAGATTTTACGTGATCTGGGTTTGAAGCATTTGCGACTGATCACGAATCATCCTTTTACACCGAGTGCATTGAGTGGTTTCGGTTTGTCGATCAGTGAATTTGTTCCGGTTACTTGAACGGCGTGGTGTGGGCCCGGTGTAGTCGGTAGCCTGTCGGGATCAAGTCAGCAATCGTTCCAGGTCTTCACGTGTAAGTTGTTTAAGCAGGTTCTGGTCACCTCCGACGATTGCGTCGGCCAGTCGGCGTTTACGATCCTGGAGTTCAAGAATACGTTGTTCAACGGTGTTTTCACAGATCAGGCGGTATGCGAAGACGGGTTTATTCTGTCCGATACGATGCGTTCTATCGATCGCCTGTGCCTCGACGGCCGGATTCCACCACGGATCGAGAATGAACACGTATTCAGCGGCGGTCAGGTTAAGGCCGAGTCCGCCTGCTTTCAAGCTGATGAGGAAAAGCGGGATATCGGGATCATTCTGAAACTGCTGGACGACTTGTTTGCGGTGGTATGTCTGTCCATCGAGGTAGACGTAGCGGATTCCCAGTTGATCCAATCGATTTCGCAGCAGCGAGAGCAAGGAAGTGAACTGGCTGAAGACGAGTGCTTTTGCATTTTCACTGATGATATCATTGAGCATACCTTCGAGTGCATCGAGTTTAGTTGCGGGAACTTCGCGGTAGTCGTCATTGATCAGGCCGGGGTGGCAGGCGGCCTGTCTGAGTCGTAGTAGAGCTTCGAGCACTCTGAAGGCGGCTTTACCGAGTCCTCGAGTTCCGTTTCCGCCGATCTGTTTGAGTAATGAGCCGCGATAATGGGTTCTCAATTGTTCATAAATCTGTCGTTGCCGGTCATCCATTTCACAGAGGATGGTCTGTTCGGTTTTTTCCGGCAGGTCGGTAAGTACCTGTTGTTTTGTTCGCCTGAGGATAAAGGGTTTGAGTGTATCGGCGATTATCCTGACGGTATGGTTTTGTGATATATCATGATCCAGCCGGCCGGCGGCTGTGTTTTGCACCAATTCGTTGAAGCGGTTACCGGTGCCCAGTACGCCGGGGTTGAGGAATTCGAAGATTGACCAGAGATCACCGATATGATTTTCGATAGGTGTTCCAGTCAAAGCCAATCGATGTTCCGCATGGAGCAGTCGGCAGGCTTTTGCGGATTGTGAAGCGGCGTTTTTGACGGCCTGTGCTTCATCGAGCACGACATAATCGAAGTTGACGTTCTGCAGTTCGGTGATATCTCTTCTCAGCAGGCCGTATGACGTGACGATGATCTGATATTGGTCGAACTGATTTCTCATCCCTGATCGTTCATTGCCGGTATAGGCCATGACTTTCAGATCGGGTGTGAATCGTTTGGCTTCGTCGACCCAGTTGAATATGACGGACCGTGGTGCGACTATGAGGCTCGGCTGTTCCTTACGGGTTGCGGGATATTCCGGCCTGTGTGTTTCGGCCGCCACATCGTCATGTCTGCGGCGTGCCTGCAGCATGGCAAGCACCTGGATGGTTTTACCGAGTCCCATATCATCGGCGAGTATTCCGCCCATACCGAATCGGCAGAGGAAAGCCATCCAACCGAGGCCGTCTCGCTGGTAATTACGGAGTTTTCCGTTGAATACAGGTGACGGATCGAGCGGTTTGATTCCGTTGAATTCATCGAGTTGTTTTCGAAGCTGCAGGAAAGTTTCATCGGCATTATCCAGTTCATGATCTCTGATGAGCGTGTTGATGAGTGCGGCCTGTGTTTTTCTGAATCGGATATGATCTTTCCGTTGTTCACCGAGAGATGCGAGCAGGCCGTGTTCATTGAGCCATGTTTCGGGCAGCAGTCCATGTGATCCGTCGTCGAGTGTGATCATATTTTTCCCTGCTCGTGCGGCGGCGAGTATATCGGGCAGGGGTACGATGGTTTCAGATCCGTCTGTGTGTTGGAAGGAGATGTCGCCTCGCATCTCGAACCAGTCGATACCGGATGTCATGGTGATTCGCGGGTTACCTGAAGTTCGGACGGCTTGACGGTCAGCGGTAATCTGCCAACCTGCCTGGATAAGCGCAGTGATAACGGCGGGCAGTGCGTGTGTGGGGATGAACAGGAATCCACCTGCGGTGGCAGGAGGTGATTTACAGCCAAGCGTAAAGAGCGTATTAATGGCTTCCTGTTCAAATGCGTGATGACGTTTCAACCGTATCGCATGTTTCTGCGAGTGCGAATTTTCCACATGAGGATAATCTGCATGATTGTCTGTATCCGCCAGTTTGCCAGTATCATGTGCATGGTATTCATTATCGTAATTGCCGATTATTTCTTGGGTATTTTCGGGGATGAGCGGAATATAGCGTCCTGGCCGGCCTGGTGTAATACGATAGGATTCGTAGGCGAACCATGGTTTGGCGATAAGATGATTTCTGGGGGGGGTGAGTTGCGTGTCGATATTTTCGATGTTGGTGGTGCTGTAAATATCCATGTGAGGCACCGGTTCAACGAGTTTTTCGACCCGGTTGAATGCCTGAGGCAGTTCAATTTCTGGCAGATGCGGCAGCATATAGAGGCGGTTTATGAACTGGTTGACATGGGACAGCGGGATATTCATGGGTTTTGAGCTGCCATCGATATCGTATTCATTTCGAAAGAGTCCGACCCATCTGAATGCATCATGGTCGTTGAAGGGCGAGACTTTGTTCCGGCTGATGACGATCCCATCCGATCCGCCGAGGATCAGGTCGGGTTTTCCGATATCCATGTAAGTGTCATTTCGTCGCAGTTCGATATTGACTACGAGCTGTTGTTTTTTTTCGCGTCCGACGAGCCACAGATTCCAGGGTTGATCGTTTTCCCAGTAGAGCGGGACTTCATTACCGCTACTGGATTCCTCATCGAGATCGATATAACACCGACCGGTTTCGATCATATCCTTGAGCAGTGAGCGTCTGGCGCCGGAGGCGATTCGATAAGTTGCGTGTGATCGTTCACTTCTGAGTGTGTGGGAAGTATCTTCGTCGCTGATCCACGTTGCTCCGAGCAGCAGGGCGCAGAGTTTTCGGTCAATGGGATCGGTGAGTGTATCGAGGTTTTCGCGGCAGAGTTTAAAGAGTTTGAATTTACCCCATCCGGAGGATCCGACGATTCGCTGTCGCAGTTCGATGACCAGGCCGTTATGTCTAGTGGATAAACGAGGCAGGACAACGTATCCGATCTGTTTCTGCAGAGTCAGTGCGGAGTTATCGATATGGCCGTCATCGAATTCGAAGGTCGCAGGTCTGAGCATGCAGAGTCTTCTGATCCATTCTGGTTCAGATTTTCGATTCGGCATATTTGTTTCATCGCGTTTTTTTGCCTTGGGTGGTCGGACATTCAGTTCGGCGAGTTCATCGGCGGAGATACCCGGTCCATCGGGATTATGCTGGAGGTCGAGCAGAGTTGCCCAGATATGTTTGCAGTATGCTCCCTGTGCGAAATTCGGGCAGTTGCATTCAGCGACGGCGTTGTGGTTATCCTGGCGGATGACAACGATGTAGTCCTGATTATCCCTGACGGTAGCGCGGGCCAGTTCGCCGTTATGTGGCGGTTCCCGTCGGACCCGCTGACCGAGTTGGTCGGTTCGGCCTCGCATCCGGACCCGGCTTTGGAAGAATGGCGACCATGCGATCAGTAGTGACATGCGACTCCCCGTGTTGGTGCACAAAAAACATCGCGAATTCGCCAGTGTACTTTTTCTGAGGTCAAGGGGCAATGATGATTCCCTGTTTATGTGATGATGTGTATGGCGAGTTTCAGCGTGAGCTTGAGTCGGCGATTGATGTAATCTATTGTGTTCAGTATGGATAAACTGTCGTCCTCGTCATATTGGTTGTATGGTTTTGTTTTTCTGATAGTTGTTTCTGCGGTACTTGTTTTTGTGTTATTCGTGTTGAGAGGGGGATTCGACAGTAGTAAGTTCAGCGATCGCGAAGTGGAAGCGGGGCGGCTTCATGTTTGGGACATATTTATCGTTATAGGAGTGATGCTGGCGGGTATGATGGCTCATCACATGGTTGTGATACAGGTATTGGGCTTGAATCCGGAAGCGGCTGATTTCGGTTCATTAAGCGGTCAGGTCCAGGTATCGCTGGTGATTCTGGGTCAGGTCATATCACAACTGCCTGCGGGGATATTGTTTATATGGCGTGGCCGGAGCCGGGGCGGAGGGTTGTATTCGATTGGTATAACGACCTCACGCACCATGAAGTGTCTATCGGCGGGTGTGGTGGGTTGGTTGTGCGTGACGCCGGTTATTCTGACGGTAATGGGTGCGGCGGGTATCATTGGTACGCTGACAGGCAGTGAACCGCCTGAGATCGGACATGATCTGTTACAAGTTCTGGTGAATTCGGATTCGCTGCCGGCCAGGTGTCTTATGATTTTTTCTGCGGTATGTCTGGCGCCTATACTGGAGGAATTGATATTCCGTGGGTTTGTGCAGACGGCAATACTTGATTTGAGTATACCGGCCGGCGGGAATGGTGTTCGCTTCAATTCCGGTACATTCTTGATGGCGATTTTCTTCTTTCTGCCGGGCTGGAACAGGCGATGGGGAGCGATACTTATGGCCAGTGTGATATTTGTTTCGATTCATCTGTCAGTGGTGACATGGCACGGCTGGCCGGGATTATTTATCCTGGCGGTGTTTCTGGGATGGTTGTACGAACGAACGGGCAGTCTGTGGCCTTCGATGGTGGCTCACGGTTGTTTCAACATGTTTAACATCGTCATGGCATTGCTGGTGAAGGATCTGTCAGTATGACGATATTGTTGAGATCGGAAAGAAGGTATTTAGCGTATGAATAGCCTGATCAACATGGAATGGGTAGGTGATGCCGAGCGTGGTTACCTGCGTTTACTGGATCAGACGAAGTTGCCGCTGGAGCAGGTTTACCTGGATTGTCTGACGGTCGAGGATGTATGGCATGCCATCAAGCGATTGAGTATACGCGGTGCGCCTGCGATTGGTATAGCGGCGTCCTATGCCACGGTGATAGGAGCCCGGGAAGGGCGCTTTGACGAATCGGTTGATTATCTTGCATCGAGTCGGCCGACGGCGGTGAATCTGTTCTGGGCACTGGATCGCATGAAGCGTGTGGGGTCGTGTCGTGCGTCGTTGTTGCTGGAGGAGGCGAAGCGAGTTCATACCGAGGATGCCCAGATGTGTCGCCGGATCGGCGAGTTTGGTTATACGCTGCTTGAATCTGTTTTTAATGGTGTCGGCGAGCGTTCGCCTGCTTTGCTGACCCATTGCAATGCCGGCGCTCTTGCAACGGGTGGGATAGGAACGGCGACAGCACCGATGTACCTTGCCCGTGAGCGTGGTCTGTCGTTCAGGGTATATGCAGATGAAACCCGGCCGTTGCTGCAGGGTTCGCGGCTGACGGCGTTCGAGTTACGGGCGGTTGGTATGGATGTGGTGTTGATCTGCGACAACATGGCAGGTCAGGTGATGCGGGAAGGCCGTATTGATGCAGTTATTACGGGAGCGGATCGGATAGCGGCGAATGGAGATGCTGCGAACAAGATCGGGACCTATGGATTGGCGGTGCTTGCGCGTTACCATGGCATTCCGATGTATATCGCGGCACCGTCATCGACCTTTGATTTATCGATTGCCGGTGGCGAGGCGATTCCGATCGAGCAGCGTAGCGCAGAGGAGATAGTGGAAGGTTTCGGTCGGCGAACGGCGCCGGATCCCATAGACACCTACAGTCCTGCGTTTGATGTCACGCCTGCTGATCTGATTACGGCGATAATTACCGAGCGAGGTGTGATTCAGCCGGTAAATGAAGAGAATGTAAGGCGCGTTGTCGGGGGGGGGTAAGTTATGAGAATGATTGAGATCATCTTAGTGCAATGGAGGCGAGAGGAACAATAAGTTCGACAAGTTCATCGCGGGAATAAGTTCTATTCAGTTCGACAGGCACAGCCACGCCGTGGTTATGATCTGAAGCGAGAATGAGAATCGAATCTGCTTCAACTTCATAGCCCATCATGGCGGGTTGATGGCCGAGAATAAAAGTTTTTACATTCCATGTATCGGCGAGTTCACTGGCGATGGTCTGATTGTGGTAACGTCCCCATACCATAAGGTAAGCTGAGCCGGGAGAGGTCAGATCTTTTTCTTCGAGTCGGCGGAAGATGACAGTTTTATCGAATTTTTCGATATGTCTTGGGGCAGGCAGGCTATGGGCGCAGAATACACCGTTTCGGCAGCGAACGGCGAGCAGCATACTCTTGAGGAAATCCTTCATTGCGGTTCTGACGGAATCGGCATGATCGTCATAGAGGTATTCGATGCCTTGATCGAAGGATTCGACGACGTTGATCCCTTCTTTGAGGATTCCTTCGCCGCCGAGTTGGGCGAGTTCGTGATTTCCGAATAGGAGGAGGAGTTGGTGTGGATAATTGATTTTGGTAGCGGCGATTCTGGCGAGTGTTCGTATGGAGACATCCCGGCCGTTTATTTTTCCCGGGCCGTGCAGGACTTCGTGGAGGATCAGGTAATGGTCCGTTCTTTGATGCAGTGCGGCGAGTTTGAGAATCCGTTGGAGGTTCAGGCCATGGTCATGCAGATCACCTGTCATGATAAGTCGTCCATGATCGGGCAGTTCGACCATAGCGCCGTTGCGGTCGTTGGTCTTCAGATTAGCTTCGGTGGCCTGTTGAAAAAGATCGATGACGACCTGTGGGTCCTGCAGGTCGATATGATTGCCTGGCAAAGATATGTCGGAATGGTGTCTGGTCATGATAAGTCAATTACACTTCTGTTTTCGGTATTGGTGTTTACAATCGTTATGCTAGTATTCTGTTGCAATGATGCAATAATGAAGGGTCTGGTACGTTAACACTACAGCGCTATAAAAGCTCAAGTTTACCACCGGGGCAAGCCGATAAC
>CAYRND010000031.1:0-30613 GCA_964425365.1 uncultured Phycisphaeraceae bacterium | reverse complement strand
GCTCAAAATCTTCGCCCTGCATGAATCTACCTACGCTTTAGTCGGATGAACCATATTTTATCCGTTCGAGATGTTTTCAAGGGTTCAGGGTGGAACGTCGCTTCGCGTCATAATCGAAGGCCCGGATTATGAAAGCCGTTCATATGGCCGTGTGAATTACGTTGATGCCAGTGTGATTGCCGTTGACGACGGATACCACCTGCTGGCAACAAACCGTCATCCGGGCCAGCCGATGCAGATTGAGGTTCAAAGGGTTGATTCGGCAATGGAGTCGGTTACCTCATCCGTTGTGCTGACCGCCGGCGATGCGAAATCAGCGAACAGTTGGGATCAGCCGGATGTCGTCGGCACCGGTTCTTTTAATGAATATAAGGTTGTTAATGGTAAATTATTGTGCGAATTGCCCCCGTTATCACTGGTCGGGCTTACCCTGATTTGACAACCGGTCAGTAACGTCTATGGTTAAAGAACCATGGAAAACATCAACAGTGAAATATCGGCCCTCTGGCAGGAACATCATCAGATTGTTATCCAGACCATTCTGAGTGTGGTTCTGATCATTGCCTATTTGATTATCAGGGGAATCAAGAACAGCCTGGTGAACCGGTTTGTCAGTAACAAGAATTTTTCACCGGCCCACGTGAGTACTATTAAAAAAGCGCTCGGACTCCTGCTCCTGATTGTGCTCGGCTTTATTCTGTCGATTGTATGGGGCGTTGCGCTCGAACGTTTGTATGTTGCTACCACCGGCGTTTTCGCATTGATCGGCATCGCGTTTTTCGCAGTATGGTCGATACTGAGTAATATCACCTCGGGGATCATCATTTTCTTCCGCTTCCCCTTTAAAATCGGTGATACAATCTCATTTATCGAAGAACGGGATTACAAAATGAAGATCATAGATATGACGCTGTTTCATATCGATCTGATCGATGACAATAACTGCCTGATCACCTTGCCCAATAACGTGGCGATCCAGCGCGTGGTGGTGGTTGACAGAAAGTAATTAATAAAACGCCGGCCGAGCGTGGCGTGCCCGGCCAGCGAGGAATGAAGAGGATCAAGATTAGAGCAATGACAGATAACCGCGGCTTCACCCGCTATCTCCTGTCAATATGTAGTATCGGCAGGATCAGGCGGCGGCTTTGGATGTGTAATTGCCTGCAATTCCATTGCTTACGAGAGGTGCTCCGTCGGGTGCGACGCCGGGGTGGATTATTTCATTCATAAATGAACGCTTCACGACCGGCCAAAGGTCCGAACACATGATTGTCTGTGTTGTCATGTAACGCATCTTTCATGAATGGCTGAAGGGATCGTACGTCATGCCGATATCGATGATTGTCTGCGCGTAGCGTGAAAGTGCTTGCTATACATGAAGTTATGCTTGTTCGCGTGGTTGGTTGGGGTATGATGCATTACAACAGAAAGTCTATCAGCGTTGGCTGGAGATACGCCGACATTTGATGAGAGGAATGGTATCAATCACATTTCATGACAGCTAATCGAAGGAGAAAGACATGTTTCACAGGTATTTATCTGAAGTGCGGTTTGTTCCCGCGGAGAAAGCGATCATTTCAATAGCGATAGGTTGCATTCTGATGCTGCTCGCACCCGTTGCGCATAGCGCCAGTTTTCCAATGGAGGTTAGTGCGGACGGACGGTATCTTCAGGACCAGAACGGCGATCCCTTCTGGGTGCACTGCGATACGATTCGTGAAGTGGGCGTGCGCTATCCGATCGAGGATACGCGGGAGTTCTTCGATATCCGCAGAAGCCAGGGGTTCAATGCCCAGCTCATGCTGCTGATTCCATGGCAGGTACATGAAGCGAACTATTACGGCCGTAAGCCGTTCAATGGCGACAACCGGAGCTTCACAAATATCAACGAAGCCTACTGGCAGGATATGGACCGTGTGATGGAGGCGGCCGCGACGCGGGGTGTGCTTGTTTTTGCCTATCCGCTCTGGACGGACTGCTGTGCGGCGACGTGGCAGGAAGCAATGCGGAACGCCAACAGTGATGCCGATATGAACTGGTACGGCCAGTTCGTCGGTAACCGTTACGGCCAGTATAACAACGTTGTGTGGGTACAAGGTGGTGACAGCGACTCCGGGAATGTGGCCAGTCGGATCAATGCAATGGTGGCCGGCATCAACGCAACGCATCCCGTGCACCTGCACACGTTCCACAGCATCTGCTCAGAGAATGCAAGCGACGGTTGGCGAGCGAATGAGTCATGGCTGAACGTAAGTACAATTTATACCTACGGCCGGGACAACAGTGCGTGCAGCCACATGCCGCGAGACTGGTACGCCTACGAACATGCCAAGCGAGAATGGGACAAACATAACGGCATGCCGTTCTTCTTTATCGAAGGTCATTACGAAGGTGGTGAACCCGGCTGGTACTACAGGCGGTTTCCCATCTGGACGACAATCGGCGGTGGTATGGGACATGTATTCGGCCATTCGGCGCTCTTCTCACATCCTGGTAATTGGCGAGATGAGATGTATTCATCGGGTACCACGGCAGTGTGCGAGATCAGAGAGGCCTTCGTGGACGTTGCAGGAAACTGGTATGAAATGGTGCCGGACTGGAACCATAACGTAATGACCAGCGGCTACGGCAACTTTACCGGTAGCGATTACATTGTCTGCGCCAGTGCCCCGAACGGAACACTGGTCATGGCGTATGTGACCCAGGGGTATGGGACACGGACGTTCACAATTGATATGAGCGCCATGGCCCAGCCGTCGAATGCCATCTGGTACGATCCGACCAATGGTGTTCAGGTCGACGCGGGCACGAATCTGCCGAACAGCGGCTCACGCAACTTCACGTCGCCGGGGACAAACAGCTACGGCGATCACGATTGGTTGTTTATTCTCAAGGCTCCCGAGGGCCCGCAGCTCGAGGCGCCTACCAATGTAACGGCAACGGCGGTGAGCGGCCAACAGGTGAACCTGACTTGGGACGATAACTCGTCCGATCCGCAGGAAGACCGGTTCGTCATTCAGCGAAAGCCCTTCCAGGGTGTCGATGAATGGCAGACGGTCGGCACGGCGTTACAGAATGCCACCAGTCATGACGATACGAACCTGGTGCATGGCCAGGTTACATATACGTATCGTGTCGGTGCGGAAAAAGACTGATCCGGGCCGCTTCTGCCAGGTCAATAAAACGGCCAGATCATCGGTGCAACGATCACAACGACGATCAATACAATCAGGTTCAACGGTATTCCGAACTTGAGGTAATCACTGAACCGGTAACCACCGGCGCCATAGACCATCAGGTTGGTCTGATAGCCTATCGGCGTGGCGAAACTCGAGGCTGCAATCATCATCAGTGACATGACAAAGGGCATGAAATTCAAGCCCTCACCCAATGTCAGTGATTTGACGATCGGAAACACCATCGCCACCGCACCCACCGGGCCGATTATGGATGTGAACAACATGCATATCATGTACACCGCGGCCAGCATGGCACGCTCACCCATCGGACTCAACAGTTCAATGATCTGGTAGGCAATATGGTTGGCCGCTCCCGTCTGATCCAATGCCCTGCCGATCCCGAGTGCCGAACCGATAACCAGCAGGACACGCCAGTTCACCGCGCTGATCGCTTCATTAAGTGTGCAGCACTTGAAGAGAATCATGAGACCGCTGCCCCATAATGCCGCATTCACCAGTCGCATCGGCGTAAACGTCGCCGCTGCAACTACAAGAACAAGAATGATCATTGCAGGCCATACCCGGTCATGACGCACCGGCTGCGAACCCTCGATTGCCGAAACCATGAAGAAATCTAATCGGTACCGGTTACGATCCACGAAATTCGCAGGGGCTTCCATCAACAGTGTATCACCCGGCCGCAACACAATATCACCGATTCGCTGTTTCAGATGCTCGCCCTGGCGATGGACAGCGATGACCACGGCATCGTAATATGTCCGAAATCGACCCTCACGAATACTCTTACCAACCAGCGGACAGTTGTTACTCACCACCGCTTCGACCATGCAGCGATTCGGCACCGGCTCCCTCAGCTTGAACACCTGGTCCGTCGCGGGAATAAGACCTCTGATCTTGCGAAGATCAACCACCGAATCGACTGCACCGACAAATATCAGGCGATCGTTGGCGTATAGTACCTGCTCCGGCCCGACGGCAACCAGCCGTTCGTTATCACGGACGACCTCCATCAGATATACACCTGGAAGATGACGAAGACCCGCCCGCTCGATCGATTTACCCACAATCGGACTGCCAGGCTCGACAAGCATTTCAACTGTATAACGCCGTACCTCACTGAGCTGCTCGACTGCCGTATCACGACTGGGAAGCAGCACCGGCGACATGATCAGAATATACCCCAGTCCCGCCAGTGCCACGCATATTCCCAACGGCGTATTCGTAAACATGTTGATCTGAATCGTACTCAGTTCGTCAAGCTGCTGTGCCTCGACTACAAGTCCGTGGACCACCAGGTTCGCCGCCGTACCGATCAACGTGCAGCATCCGCCCAGAATTGCGGCATAACTGAGGGGGATAAACAGCTTCGAGGCGCTCAGACCGGTCTTGCGACACCAGTCCGTCACCACCGGCATGAACATGGCTACAATCGGTGTGTTATTCAGAAATCCGCTCATCGCAGCAACGGGAAACAGCAGCCGTAACTGAGCACCGAACAATGACCGCGGACGGCCGAGCAGCGACTGGCTGATCAGACTCATCGCACCCGTTCTTCCCAAACCTTCCGCAATCACGTATAGCACACCAATCGTTATCAAACCTTCGTTGGCAAAACCCTGAAGTGATACCGTCACGGAAGGAAATCGGCCGCTGAATATTCCCAATGTCATGATGATCGTCAAACCCCCGAGCAGCACAGCAACAGGACTGAACCAGTTCCGTATCAATGCCAATGCCATCAGTACGATCAGAATAACTACTGACCAGGCTTCCCAGTTCATATTGAATCCCGTTTATACCATCTTGATCGAATTCCAAAGACGCAGGATAACACGGCCTGCATTGGATGATATACCTGACATGTGATATTATAATGATATGAAGCCGACATCGGTAATGACGTTCATCCTTCTCTCACTCTTGATTTTCGGTGGTCCGGATGCATGCCTGAGCCTGAATGAGCCGGATATAACCAACACCGGCGAACATCGCCATGAAACGGTTTCAATCAAAACATCGAACATCCTGCCGCATCGTGAATTGATAGAAGGCCGGGTTCAAGTAATACGCCGGCGGAATCAATATGATCCCGAAACCGCTGATAGACATTTCTCCGCCCGATGGATAAACGATGAATGGATCACAACGATCGAAAAAAATAACAGATTCGCACTCTCACAGTCATCTGATGGCGATATCGTGTTGACCTGGGAGGAAGACTTTCGAGAAGGTGTCCGAATCGAATACACTCCCGCCATCATCATATTGCCCGCCCAATTGAACCACGCTGCCGACATGGGTGAAAGGGTGGTTGATATGACAGTGAGCAACCGGGAAACCGGCTCCCCTGTCGACCAGGGAACCTGTACATATACCCTTACCCGTATTCAACCGGCCACTTTCAAGTTGACTGAACAATCGAATCATTCCGCTGTTCGATTGAGACAGAAACGACGGATTGATCTCCAGACCGCCGACGCCGATATCGTCATTGACAGTACCTGGTTGCCTGAAATCGGCCTCGTCGCCGAGGAAGTCTGGGAAAAACGGCGCACAATGGGGCTGCTGAGCGTCAGCATCAACACGCAAACGAAACTGATTCAAATCTCGAATCAACAGAATGAACCGTAAGAAACTTCTTGTCTGATGCCTGTACAGCCATGGCCGGGGGTGTTACATTCTACGGCCGCTGGGCCGATAACACCCGGATCCCGGGTAAAACGTATACCCCGTTCCATTGCTTTTTTCTCAATGTCAGTTCTCTCATGCCCACATTGATAATGCGATACGACAATATTCACGATAATCCCTATGGGTTATTTGATCTTTTTGATTGGGAGTCCATTCATGGCAGGGAATGTCGTCAGGCTCATTTGCCCGAACCTGAAATGCCGGACCGTCCTGTCGGTACCTGATACCGCTCGTGGGAAAACCGTACGTTGCAGGCGATGTGGTATGAGAATCACCGTACCTTCAAATACACCCACCCAGTTGCCCGTCATTCCCGTCCAGCCGGAGGACCAGAAAACGAATAAGCAGGAAGGCAACGGCGAAAACGAACATAAACAGGCCTCCTGATCCCGTATTCCAGCAACATAATCACTGATGTTCATATTCCCCCACCACCACCCTGTCCTCCACCCACATGCAGCAGCATGATACCAAGGCTGTGCGATGAATCGGTTATTTCAATCCTTTTCATCAGACAGTCTGTAATTGCCTGAACTGGCCGGTTCACCCCGGCTGTCATCATGACCGGACATGGCCTCAATCGCTTCAATAGAATCTTCCAGACTTATCACAGGACCATAATTCCCTGAGACAGAGCTGTCCCCTGACTCGCTTGTCATTATCGATGTCCCTTCCTGTTGCCGGGCACCTTTTGATAAATGGCGATTGCCGTTGCTGCCCGCAATGATCGTACGTACCGGTTTGATCTCGTCGGGCTCACCGTTGATCACGATGGTGAATACCACCGGCCCGATGACAATCTCATCGCCTGGAGATAGTTTTGCCTCTTTCACGCGTATGCTGTTATGAAATGTCCCGTTGCTTGAATCGAGATCACGCAATATGACCTCACCATTGTTCATGGTGATCTCACAGTGCTGACGTGACACACTATTCAACGGTATTCGAAGTTCACAGCTGTTTTTGCGCCCTAGAACAACTTGTCGCTTGCTCAGCGGGAACTCCCTGCGCGTGCCGTCGGCTTTGAACATCACCAACGAGACGTCCATAATATCTCCTGGCCCGGCATTGATCGTGCGAGCTTTACAAGTTTAACTCCGGAACAGACTGACTTCAAGCCTTTTATATGACAGATTTAATAAAACACCAACTAAACCCTTTGATTCAATCGCTTTACATACACATCCCCTTCTGTATTCGTAAGTGCTGTTATTGCGAGTTTTACAGTATCGACTCCTCAAATTCCGCTTTTGAAAACTTGCAACGACCATTTGTAAACAGGCTCTGCCGGGATCTGATTCATTTGCCTGACTGTTACAACCTGCAGATAACCTCCATTTTCATTGGTGGAGGAACCCCGACCTGTCTACCGGTATCGCTGTGGAGCACCCTGCTGCACAGCCTGCATAACCTGACCACGATCGATGACACGGTTGAGTTTACAGTGGAAGCCAATCCCGAGTCCGTCACATTACCACTGCTGAATCTGCTCAAAAACGGAGGCGTAAACCGTTTGTCCATTGGCGCACAATCATTCAATCCCACAATACTTAATTCATTGAACCGTGTTCATACTGCCGGGCAAACCCGCAACGCCGTCGAATTCGCTCGTATGTCCGGAATCAACAACATCAATCTGGATCTGATTTTCGCTGTGCCCGGCCAGACACAAGCCATGTTGTTAACTGACCTGGATGAGCTTACCCGTCTGAAACCCCGACATGTCTCCTGTTACAACCTGACCTATGAACCCGGCACGCCATTGTATAAACATGCTGCTAGTGGCCTCATCCAACGCTTGGACGAAGAATCGGAAGCCACAATGTATGAAAATGTCATCGAAACACTTCGTGATAAAGGGTTTCACCATTACGAAATCAGTAACTGGGCTCTGACGAATCCTCTGGACGGCCGTGATTACCGATGCCGACATAACCTGGGCTACTGGCTTAGTAACAACTGGATCGGCCTCGGCCCTTCTTCAGCCAGTCATGTGGATGGCAGACGTTGGAAATTGACACCTCAACTGGAAACATGGCTGTCAGAAGACAAGATGTCTGTAATATGCGAGGATGAACGGCTTGACCCTGACCGTCAGGCAGGCGAAATTATCATGATGAACCTGAGACTGACCGAAGGCATCTCACATCACCGATTAAACCGACTGTTGCCACCAACAGACCGTCGACGTGCTGTTATTCACGAACTGCTCGATCAGAATCTGCTCGAATCGACAGATACCCATCTCCGTCTGTCACACAAAGGTGTGCTGTTAGCCGATCATGTCTCCGCCCGACTTCTGTAACTAATTCTGAATACCCTGTCCCGGTAATTGACCCTCGACTTCGGCTGACTCAGCCGTGAACCGGGTCGACGCCTGGGTTACCGCTTTCTGAAGTTCGGTAATTGCAGCATCAAGACCCTGCTTGATGTCATCCTTCGCCTGGCCGGATGCGGTTTTCCATCTCGAAAGCTTTTCTGTCGCCTGATCATAGGTCTTTTCAAACTGGTCCTGCATCTGTTTGAACTCGTCACGGGCATCCTGACTCATCTGGTCGACACTGGCCTGAACCAGCACCATCTGCTTCCGAAGTTCTTCCAGTTGTATTTCCACTTTTTCGGACATGGCATCCATCTTGATACGGTCGCTGATAGACATATCATTTGCGCCTCGATCCGACTGACCGCCGTCAGTTCCATTCTGATCACCGCAGCCGATCAACATCAGCCCGAAGCAGCCCGCTACGATCAGTAACACGAGACAAATACGATTCATTATTCAGGCTCCTTGTTCGTGAATAGCGTTCATAATAGTGTAACATACGTATATCTTAAGCATTCATGCCGCTCTGTGTAAAGATCATACTCTCATACGGCCTTCAAGAATACATTCAAACTGAGGATGCTGCCGACCGTCCATATACACATCATACCACATAGCCATATTACGAACCTTGAATAATCACATCAGAGCAGTACTGAAATACCGTTCGGCACGATCAGGAAGTACTGTGGCGATATTACCATGAATTCTGTTGACGAGTTTTCGAGCAGCCCAGATGTTGGCACCGGATGATATCCCCACCAGCAGACCGTGGTCCCGTCCGAGTTGCCGTGTGGTTTCAATGGCATCTTCGTCGGTCACTTCAATTACGTCGTCAATCAGTGATTTGTCAAGAACATCCGGGACAAAACCGTCGCCGATTCCCTGGATTTGATGAAGCCCAGGCTCATGTCCGAGTAATGCAGAGACATTTTTCGGCTCGACAGCGACGATTTTCACATCGCTTTTATGCTCACGTAGAAACCGGCCCACTCCCTGCAATGTTCCTCCGCTGCCTACCCCTGCGATGAAGCATGCAATATCACCTGTCATCTGACGCCACAACTCGTGCGCCGTTTCTTCATAATGCACACGTGGATTGTCCGGATTACGAAATTGCTGTGGAACGAATATACGCGAATCTTCCTCCGCCATGCGCTCGACATACGTCACCGCTCCGCCGATGCTCTCGTCAGCAGGCGTCAGAATCAACTCGGCGCCGAGCGTCTGAATAAGTTTACGCCGTTCGATACTCATGTTCTCCGGCATGACAATCGTTACAGGATATCCTTTCAACCTGCCAACAAGTGCCACCCCGATACCGGTGTTTCCCGATGTCGGCTCGACGATCATCGAATCGGGTTTCAGCCGCTTGTCACGTTCGGCGCCTTCGATCATGGATAAAGCAACACGATCCTTGATGCTCCCGCCGGGATTCAAAAACTCGGCTTTGGCGAAGATCGGTTCATCACGAAGACGAATGAGCGGCGTGTTGCCGATGAGATCGAGAATGTTGTCTGTTAACATCGAAAATCAGTCCTTGGGTCTGAGTCAATATGCTTTTAGTCTTTCCGTCCTCAGGCTTCTAATTACTGGTTGTTGATTATTGTCTATTTTCCAACATATCTGCACGACCTGCTGTCCGTGCCACCTGAATAACCTTGAACCTTGAGTACAACAGTTACCTCCGTTTTCCTTTTCGTTTTTTGAACTGTTTGGTGCTTTCCTTTCGTTGCCTGGCGATAGCGGCACGTCGTTGCTTTCGGGTACCACCGGCCTCGCTTCGTCCCCCGGCCTGTTCGGCGGCGGCGAGGTCGGCCTGCTGCTGGTCGGTACCCGCATGGGCGGCCGATGACGCCATGGACGGTCCCGACGCCGATGACGAACCTGATGACGCCGCGGATCCCGCCGACTGATGTTCCGCACGCTGTGACCCGTAGACACTTCGCAGTTGTATATTCGGCGTCAGCTTCGCCCGGAAAATCAAATCGGTAACGCGGTCACGCACCGTCTTCTGCATGGCGTAGAACTGGTTGGCGCCCTCACGCTTGTATTCGATACGCGGGTCCTTCTCGGCGTAGCCGCGTAAACCGACCGAGTCACGTAACTGGTCCATCGCATAAAGATGATCCTTCCACGCCTGATCCAGTATCTGCAATACGACATATCGCTCGAGCTGCGACAGTTCGTGGCGTAATGCATCACGACCTTTTTCAACCAGCACCGCCCGGAAATCATCGGACTCCTCGAACGCTTCGCGATCAAGTTCCTGATCGAACCGGCTTCTGAACCATTCGATCAACAAATCAGCATCGTCCCCGAAACGTGCAAGTTGCTGATCGATCTGCGATTCCAGTTTACCCTGATTTAACCATTGTTCACCGGCTTCGGTCAGTTCATCGAACAGCTTTCGGCCGTCCATCTGCATGACCTGCTCGGTCGTCCATTCCAGTTCGTATCGCTGCTTCGCCCATCCCACAAGCTGGCGTGCGGCCCAATCACGGTCCTGCTGGGCGCCCTGGAAGACCACTTCCAGTATGAACTCGACCGGGTAAATGACCTCGCGCCGGTTATACGCATCCTTCGCCCGTTTGAATATTTCGTCCGCCGATCCCTCGGCACCCAGCTCGTTCAGCTTTTCGGGGACCAGTTCGACGCCGAATTTGCTACCGGCCCACTGGCACAGCTCACGCTCGCCATAATGACTCCCCAGGAATTTCTGCAGCCCTGAGAGGTCCCTCTTGCCGACCTTCTCTCGTGCCGCGTCGATCAGAAGGTCCTTCACCTGCCTGACATCCATCTGCCTCAGATGCGACGTTCGCACGTCCACACCGAACCGGCTCATCGCCCACTGGCTCAAACCACGAAGGTCCCATTGCTCGGGTTCAATATCCGGCGACATGTATTCGCCCAATGTCACGTCGATCACCTGCGCGACCTCGCCGTTGGCAACGTCGCGAATTGTGCGTTCGAGATCATCCATGCTGCCCGCACCCAGTTTGCCCGGCTCGATACTCACCTCGAGCGTCTGACGACACCACTCGGCGATCTGCGTCTGAACGTAATCCTTCGCCATGTACAGCTCGACTGCATCGTCGACCACTTCCTCGATATAGTCGAAGATCAGTTGCGTCACGTTCCGGCCTGCTAGCACTTCCTGGCGGATACCATAAAATGTATTTCGCTGGTATTCCATCACCTCGTCGTATTCAAGCAGATTCTTCCTTATCTCATAATTGCGTTCCTCCACCTTACGTTGGGCCCGTTCGACCGACTTGGTGATCCAACGGTGTTCGATCGCATCGCCTTCTTTCATACCGAGTCTGGACAACGCCTTGAGCGTCGTCTTGCCGGCGAAAAGCTTCATCAGATCGTCTTCGAGGCTGATAAAAAACCGTGACGAGCCCCGGTCGCCCTGTCGGCCGGCACGACCGCGAAGCTGGTTGTCGATACGTCGCGCTTCATGACGCTCCGTCCCTACGATGTGCAACCCCCCCATCTCTTCGATATTCCGCCAGACCTCCAGACGATGACGATGGTATTCCGGTATCCGATCAAGGGCCCGGCGGCAAGATTCAGCGTCCATCTTCGCAGCATCGTCTGGATCGTGAAACGTCTCCTGCGTCACCCAATATCGCAGCAAACGGAGCTCGAACTGGCCGTTCGTCAAAGACTCGGATTCCTTGCGACTGATACCGAGTAAGGTCTTCGCCTGGTGACGATACGACAGAGCAACAAGCTCATCGTCGCTCATCTCTGGACTGGCTTCACGCGGCAACAAGTTACGCTGCTGCCAGTGATGGACCAGCGTTTCGCGATCGACTCGCTGCAGCTTGATGTCAGTGCCGCGACCGGCCATATTCGTTGCGATCATCACCGCGCCCAGACAGCCCGCGTCCTCGATGATCTTACCTTCACGTTCATGCTGCTTGGCGTTGAGTACTTCATGCTGAATGCCGTGCTTCTTCGTAAGCAGGTTCGAGAGCGTTTCGCTTTTCTCAACACTGGTCGTACCGACAAGAACCGGCCGGCCGATATCGTGAATCCGCTTGATCTCGTCCAGTATGGCACTCCACTTGTCTTTCTCCGAAATGAAAATCAGGTCATCACGGTCATGCCGAATCACCGGCACATTCGTCGGAATACAGATGACGTCCAGCTTGTAGATTTCATTGAATTCGGTCGCTTCCGTAATGGCCGTGCCGGTCATGCCCGCCAGACGTTTGTAGAGCTTGAAGAAATTCTGAATGGTGACCGTGGCAAGTGTCTGCGTTTCCTGCTTGATCTTGACCTTTTCCTTTGATTCGACCGCCTGGTGCAGACCGTCGGACCACTGGCGGCCGATCATCAACCGCCCGGTAAATTCGTCCACGATTATCACCTCGCCGTCCTGAACCACGTAATCCTTATCTCGCTTGTAGATGGCATGGGCACGTAGTGCGTTCTCGAGCAGGTGCGGAAAGTCCATGTTCGTTCCGACGTAAAACGAGCCGATACCCGCCTGCTTCTGTGCCTCGGCGATTCCTTCATGTGTCAGATGCGCCGCTTTTCGTTCGGGTTCTAGCTCGAAGTACTGCGTGTGACGGTCACGCGCCGACTCGAGCTGCGGCAACTGTTCTTCGAACTGTTTCATCTGTTCACGCATCACCGGTATTTTCGACTTATCGCGAGCATTGCGGATATCACCTTCAAGACCCTTGATTTTCATCTGGCATTGCTGGACTTTCTCGTCCGCGGCGGTCCATTCACGCTGCTTCTGCATGAGGTGACGGGCGATCTGATCGGCCATGCTGTACCGTGGAGCGTCTTCATGGGCCGGACCCGAAATGATCAGCGGCGTACGCGCTTCGTCGATCAGAATCGAATCGACCTCATCTACGATACAGAAATCCCGACGCTTCTGGACCTGCTCCCTCACGGTCAGTTTCATGTTGTCCCGCAGGTAATCAAAGCCGAATTCGCTGTTCGTACCGTAGACGCAGTCGCACTGATAGGCCTGTTTCTTACCCTCGGGCTCCTGCATGTGCATCGGGTGAATCGCGCCGACGGTCAAACCCAGGTGGTAGTAAAACGGAAATACCCAGTCACGGTCCCGCTGAACTAAATAGTCATTCACGGTCACCACGTGACACTGAAGGTTATCAATACAGGCAACGTAACAGGCAAGCGGTGCGACAATGGTCTTGCCTTCGCCGGTCTTCATCTCCGCAATCCGACCTTCCCCGAGAACCATGCCGCCGATGAGCTGTACATCGAACGGCCTCGCTCGGAACGGCGGCTTCGATTGCGGATATATCGCTCGTACTGCCTCATAAAGAGAAACAGGTATGTCAACCTGCATCCAGCCCGGGGCAGGCCGGCCGCCTGTCACCGGCTCGCAGTCAAGCGATTCCATCTTTCCCTTTAATTCATCATAAACCCGGCGATGATCACCGGGAAGCTGGTCACGGTCGAATGCATGAGCAGGATTGAATATATTCCGAATGCCGACCGAGCGGTCCATCACTTCTCTTGCAACCGCCATGAGCTGAGGCAATAGCTCGGGAACCGACTCGCCTTGACGCCGGCGGTCACGAAATTCAGCAGTCTTTGCTCTAAGCTCTCCGTCGGTCAGTTGCCTCACGGACGATTCCAGTTCATTGATCAATTCAACACGCTTCAGGTAGCTCTTGACCAGACGCTCGTTTCGTGAACCGAAAATCTTGACGAATATCCTGCTTACCGTATCGATCATGGTCTGTCCTTCCGCTTCTCATTAACCCCGCTAGACATTTACACGCCTGCCATTGACATACGCACGGCGGTTACATGGCACTCTGTCTGTCATATAAACAATAAATGGGTAAAGATTCTTTCGGCCGCCTACCATGGTTCAGACAAGTGGCGGAGGAAGATTCAGCAGCCAGGGGCTATACAGGCAACGGCACACCGGTTGCACATGATGCAATGAAAAACAGATCACCCTGCATCCGGCGTCAGACATGGCCGGTTCATCATGGTGACAAAACGTCATCGGTGACAGGCCGCCGTCAACCTGGCACAACCGCCTCGCAACTCTACCGAATGTCCAGATCAGAGACCTTACTGTCTCAGTATCTTTACGTTCACATGCCGCCTGCCGCGTGCAACCTGCTGCCATGACCGGGACACCCGACCCGTGAATCACCATGAACAGACATACCAGCATCAGCAGCGCCGTAAAAGCCGCCGGGCCGGTAACCGGTGTCATACGAAGATCAATCTGATCACTATTCATCGTTACTATCATATTATCGCCATTAAGCCCGAACTCGCAATCAAGCGGCAGAATCAGACTTTTCAACCGCTACGGATGAATAATATGGTATATTCAGTAAACATACCGTTTTATTGAAAATCAGCCGGCAACCCGATAGGATCCGGAATCATGAAAATACATGAATACCAGGCTCGTGAGCTGCTCCTGAGATGCGGCGTGCCCGTGCCGCCGGCTATCTGCGTCGAAACCCCGGATGACGCCGCTGATGCGTTCAAACAGTTAACTACCCTGTATCAGTGCGAACAGGCCGTCCTGAAGGCACAGGTCCATACCGGCGGTCGCGGCAAGGCCGGCGGCGTCAGGATGGTACGCAATGCAAGACAGGCGGCTGAGGCGGCAACCGATATGCTCGCCAAACCTCTGGTCACCCATCAGACCGGACCGGATGGAATTCGCGTAAGGAAACTGCTGATCTCCGCCGCCGTCTCGATTGCCAGGGAGTGTTACCTCGCTATCACCATCGATCGTGATAATGACTGCCCCGTCATGATCGCCTCCAGCAGGGGAGGGATGGATATCGAACAGGTCGCCCGCGAACAGCCTGATGCTATGACTCGAATACCGATCGATCCGGTTGCAGGCCTGCATCCTTACCAGTGCCGGATTATCGCCCGGCAACTCGAACTGACACCAAAAACCGCACTCCAGTTCGTGGATATCATGACCCGCATGGCGACGCTGTTCAATGAAACCGATGCCGCTCTGATCGAGATCAATCCGCTTGTACTGACCGAACCGGACAACGACCATCCCGACGGGCAATTGCTTGCCATCGATGCCAAGATGACTTTCGATGATAATGCCCTGTACCGACATCCGAAAATCAAGGACTTGCACGATATCGAAGATGAAAATCCCGACGAACTGCATGCAAAAGAATTCGGACTTTCCTATATCAGGCTCCATGGCGACATCGGCTGCCTGGTCAATGGCGCCGGCCTGGCAATGGCAACGATGGATATCATCAAGCTGCATGGCGGTGAACCGGCGAATTTCCTCGACGTCGGAGGCTCGGCCTCCGAGGAGGCGGTCACCGAGGCGTTCCGGATCATACTCGCCGATCAAAAGGTCAAGGGTGTCCTGGTCAATATCTTCGGCGGAATCGCTCACTGCGATACCATCGCACAGGCTATCATCAACGCCGCAGGGCAGATCGGATTCAATGTCCCGCTCGTCGTCCGGCTGGAAGGCACGAATGTTCAAACAGCAAATAGCATGCTCGAAAATGCTAAGGACGATCTGCCCACCATGATCACCGCAACCGATTTGACTGATGCTGCATCCAAAATTACGACGGCAATTCACTGACCTTTGTGATGAAATCATGAGCTTTCCACGCTTGATATGGAATAGTACCGTCTATTGCACTACAGATCGCCCTGTGATATGATGTAATAACCATTTCGGGGATGTTGCTTAATCTCAAAAATCTCACGTTTTCAAGAAGTGCTGCGTTTTATTAAAGATAGATGAAGGAGGAATCGGCATGCAATGCTTCAAAAACGTTTTGACTGTCGTTGTCATATCGCTGGTCGCATCCGAACTGATTCTCGCACAGGATATCCGCTTCCCCGAAGATGCCCGCATCGTACGGGTTACGGATTTCGGCGCCATACCCGATGATGGACTCGATGATACACAGGCCATTCAGAACGCCATTATCTTCGGCCTGACCGATGATCCCACCATCGGCCGGGGACGATACGGCGCGCCACCTTTTATCTATCTGCCTAAAGGTACTTACCGAATCAGTGACTCCCTCGAAACCCGCACCGCGGATCATACCGGCTGGTCGGCGGGCTGGCGGGCGGGTACGCTGCTACACGGCGAAAGCCGGACCGAAACAATCCTCAAACTTGACGATAACGCTGTGGGGTTCGGCGATCCGGCTGATCCGAAGCCGGTCATCAAAACCGGATCAGAAAGTGACGGCAATACTAACGAAGAAGGCGGCGGAAACCGCGCATTTCGACATTCGATCATCAATATGACCATCGATGTGGGATCAGGTAACAGCGGGGCCGTCGGTATCGATTACGTCGCAAGCAACCGCGGCGTCGTCAAGGACGTCGATATCATTTCCAGCGACCCGGGTTATCTCGGGTTCTGCGGAATTCGCATGGACCGCTGGTGGCCCGGTCCCGCACTGATCAAACGCGTCAGCATCACCGGATTCGACTACGGCATCAGAATGGCCCACTATCAATACAGCATGACGTTCGAACATATTCACCTCCAAAATCAGCTGGTCACGGCTATCAATAACGTCCAGAATACGCTGACCATGCGTGATCTCACCAGTATCAACACCGTCCCGGTCATCAACAACGCCAATTCGACTCATGGGCACATCATCGTCATAGATGGCGAATTCACCGGCGGCGATCCCTCGGAAACCGCCGTCGTCTCCGAAGGCACACTGCTGCTCAGAAATGTTACCGTCGCCGGATACGGCAAGGCGGTCGATGACCTCCGTACCGCTGATAAAGATGTCGATATGACCGGACCGTCTACGCTTATCGAAGAATATGCCACCAGCCTGTACAGCCTGTTCACAAGCCCACAGCAGACACTCCGACTCACGGTCAAGGAGTCGCCGGAATTCCATACAAACGATTTCGGTAGATGGGCCAACGTCGACGACTACGGCGCGACGCCGGCCGACAGCAGCGATGACGATGCACCCGCCATTCAGGCTGCGATCGATTCCGGTGCCGAAATCGTCTATCTGCCGAACGGCGGTTATCACATCAGCAGGCCTGTCATCCTCCGTAATCAGGTACGCAAATTCATGGGAATGCAGTCGTCTCTCGCAGCAAATAGCGGCTTCCAAGGCTCTGCTATGATTCAATTCGACGGCGGTGATGCGGATAACGTGGTCGTCGAACACATCCGACTGGGTTCGCCTCCGGATACCTCCGGTATGAACGCGAATATTCTGCATAACAGCACAAAAGGACTTGTCATCCGACACTTCGACGCTGGTGGTCTGGGCACCGGCGGTGCGCCCGCTTATACCAACTCCGCTGGCGCCTCAGGTGATATGTTCTGGGAAGATGTCATCGGACGGGGAATCCGCGTCAATGCCCCGCAATCTTTCTGGGCAAGACAACTCAATGCAGAGTTCGGTGACCTGCCGCTCGTCGAAAACCTCGGCGGAAACTTGTGGATTCTCGGCATGAAAACAGAAGGAGAAATGACCACCATCAGAAATATCGGCGGTCAGGTGGAACTATTCGGCGGGTTCTGGTATCCCCTCGGACCTGTTGATCCTTCCGTTCCTCTCATTATCAACGATGAAGGCAACGTCACACTCAACTGGACACGTAACGGCAGTTACAATTACAACATCTGGGTGCGGGAACGGCGGGATGGTGTCTGGTCGGAACTCACTTCCACACCGCGAAGTGTCTCACTTTACACCGGTTACAGAACCGCTGATATTCCCACCAACTTGACTGCCTCACTCGTTCAGACCAATCCTTTCGCCATAGAATTGAACTGGTCATACTACAGTGCCGAACCCACCAGCGCCATGGTCATCGAGCGGAAACCCTGGCAACGGGAAAGTACTTGGCATGAAATCGCCGTACTCGGGCCTGACGCTCGTCAATATACCGACACCGGCCCGCTATACGGCCATATCACCTATTCTTATCGCGTCGGGGCAGTAAAAGATTAATACATTCAACAACGATCACTCAGAGTGCACTGTCTGTAACCAAAGATTACCTGATCATTGTTGCAGCGCATCCAATCGCTTTTCAATACGTTCTTGCTGTGCAGCGTTCAGTTGCCTCGCAGGATCGAGGTAATTCCACTCACTTATTTTCAACGTCTCCCGGTACGCTTCTCGCGACTGCTCGTAACGTCCTGATTCCCACAGCAGATCAGCGAATTCAAGGTGAATCTGTAACTGAAATGGATTCAGATCAATCACCCGACGATATGAATCAATCGCTTCTTCCAGCAGTTGATATTTCCCAAACCAACGACCGGCCGTTGCATTGATCCGGGCTTTGAAAAGAAATCCTTTCGCTCGCCATGAACCTTCCTTCAATGACTGGTCGATAACCTCATGAGCCTGTTGAATCATCACGGCTGCGGTATGATCTCGACCTTCCTCTAAAAGTGCCCCGGCCTGTTCCAGGCGCAGGAGAATCCGCTGTTCAAGAATAGACTGATCTTCCGGATACAGCACCGATGCCTGGTCAAGCAAAACCAGTGCTTCATGCAAGGCGCCTCTGCGTAAGGCGCTGTCCGCAGCGGCAAGCTGATTCTGATACCGGCGAACAGGCAACACGTAGCCGCTTATCATCAGGAGACTCGCCATAATCAATATCATCGCAGGTAGCCACGATTGTGTTCGCACTGGCCGGAACGAAACCGTATCCTTCCGCTTCGGCCGATCTGAGCCTGCCAGCGCCGCAAGCGGCCAGATGATTATCACCGAAGACGGCTGATAGAATCCCATCTCCAACTGGTTATGCATCAACAGAACTGCTATCGAACCGAACAGTCCTATATCAAGCCAGTAGGAATTTACAATCGGCGACCGAAATAAAAATATAAATACCGTAAAAAATAAAACCGCCTTCAAGGCCCATAACAGAGCATTGCCCCACCACATTGTCTCACTGGAAAAATAATAGCTGAAGCCGAACAAAACCGCCGTTACCAGCAGGGCCGACAGCAGCCTGCTTCGTTTTATCTCCGTGGTAAGAACAGAAGGAAATATCGGTTCACAATTCATCATACTGTCGGCGATCGATCGACCGGCCTTATACAGAAACACCAATAACACAAGTGAATAACACCAGCCGCCCACACCGAGCATGGCGACAAAATCGGCAAAGACGTTATGAGCACTGGGCACTTCTTCCGGGTTGATCGGGACCTTGATCCGCGGGTACGCCTCTTTGAAACCCTCAGGCCCCGCGCCGTACACCAGTGATGCTGGTACATCATCAGTCGCAATCCGTAAGGCGCCCTGCAGATAGTGATATCGAAAAAGCAGACTTCGCTCGCCCTCCCAGTCATCAGGCGGCCCGAGCATGCCGCGAATGCCCACAACCGCCACAACGGAGATAACTGATAATATCCCAACAAACGGAACCAGTTTCGCAAATCGTCCATGGTATCTTACTACACCACCCGCAAACATCATCAGAATGAACCCCGCTGACAACGCCATCATCGCACCTTTCGACTGCGTCAACAGCGTTGTCATCACACCCACCACCGTTACCAGGGCGATTCCCGTTGCACAACGCCGCCTTGACACAGCTGACCGCAGCAGTCCCAGTGACACCCCGCCGGATAACACCGTCAGCGAAGCTACCACCGAACCAAATACGTTTGAAAGACCGAACGGGCCGATTGCGTCACTGCCCATGAGACGACGTTCATATTGAAGTTGCTGCGACGAACCAGGCGCCCAGTGGCGGCCGGCGATGATCTGCGACTTGTTCTCCAGGTACATTCTGACCGTCTCAGGATGATCGACCAGGACATACCAGACCGCTTCCAGAAACATGGGAACAAGGGCGGCGACCAGGCCGGCAACCAGACAATGACGGATCACTGGATAACGCATCGTATGAAAAACACCCATCGCCAGCGCTGACGACGCCAGCCATGCACCACAGATGGATAGATTGCCGTAATGCATCGACATGTGATGGCCGCAGAGGAGCATTCCACCGAGTGAAAGAAGAACGAGAGACCAGTGGATTCCGCCACCACGACGGCCGGCGAAGATAAACAGACCCGACGCAGCCAGTAAAGCTATCGTCTGGTAGACCGCGATTCCCGTGGGACCCATGCCTGTGATCCCTCCACCTCCGTCACCGTAAAACATGTCTAAACGGGGATCGATGTCGAAATAAATCACACGCAGAAAACTGACCAGACATGGCAGCACAATCACCACTGTCAACAGACATGCCACCAGGTATTCAGTAGCACGCTCTTGGCTGTTCATACCAGGCGCACTATCAATGTCTGAATGGTTTATCATCGGGCAGCTATTGTAACACCAACCTACCGACCGAGTACGAGCGATTCCATCGGATGCAGCGTTATCTTCATGCTTGCCGGCGAATGCGTCTGGGCGAATCCATGGTTGACCACCGGTTTCGGTATCACAGGATCTGGTTGATTGCTGAACAGCACCCGGAACTGCGTACCGTCGGGATTCAGACTCTTATCCACAATCACCGAAACTTCTACCGATTCGCTACCACTCGTATTGGCGACAACAACAATCTCGCGATCATTGAGAATACGCGAAAAAGCAAGTACGCCGTTCGGATACGGACTATGCCCGAAATGAATGGCATCGCCGGAAACAGGACGCATATAACACCGGCCGAAACGCAACGCGGGTTCACTGCAACGCAGGCTGCTGAGCGTCTGAACCGTTCTGTAATAAAGATGATGTTCATCAAAACCTTTGCCCCACAGCGGCTCTCGCACACATTCCCGACGCGATCCCGAACCATTAAGTCCCTGTTCCGTACCGTAGTAGACGCATGGAATACCCTGCAGTGCGAACAGACATGTCAGGGCAAGTGTTACCTTTTCATCAGGCTGACCGCCTGCGAAACGTTCATTCAGGTCATGATTGTCCAGAAAGGTCACGTAAAACCGGCTCGCTTCACCGTGGCTGGATACGAACCGCTTGAGAACTTCACGCCTCATATCAAGATGGTCCGCTAGTATGCACGGCGGTTCACCGCCTCGGATGACACGATCCAGACGCTTGTATACCGGAAAATCCAGCGCCGAATCCACACCGATGATCTGGCTGTCGTCATCGACATACCGGCCGATGTACGACGCGATCTTCTGTTCGTTATCATTCTCCCACACCTCACCGAAGGTCAGGAAATTGGTTTTGCCGATACTTGCCGCGTATTCACGCATGGCGTTGCCGAATACCCGCGCAAACTGCGGCTGAACGTACTTGAGCGTATCGATACGGTAACCATCGATGTCGAACCGCGCAATCAGATACTGATACGCACGGATCAGAATATCGCGTAGCGGGAATCGCGGGCCGGGAAGCTGGTATTCGGTCACCAGTTCACGTAAGTCGTGAAAATCCCCCATCCACTCCGGTACCGACGGATCAGTATTCTCACCCTTACGCCTGAAATAATCGTTTCGCTGAAGTTCACGAGGCCAGATCAGTTCATCCTGATGGGGATCCGCCACGGCAGACGGGTCCGTCCAGTTCCCGACGGGTGTGCCGTCTTGCTTCCGCCAGTACACCGTGTAATGGCCGTCGTGTCGCCATGATCGCGTCTCCATGGCACCTTCATAATTGAACAGACTGCCCGTATGGTTCAGCACAATGTCCATGATGATGTAAATACCACGAGCATGGGCGGCGTCGATCAGTTCAATCAGCTCCGCTTCCGCCGTGGCCGAGTCCTCGGGATTCGACCCGAAACGTGGATCTATGCTCAGGAAATCCTGTATCCAGTAGCCGTGATGAGCATGAGGCTTGTATTGAGTATTCTTCAGGACCGGCGAAAGCCAGATCGCTCCCACTCCGAGACGTTCCAGATAACCGAGCTTTTCCCTGATACCGTTGAATGTGCCGCCCAACATCTCAGAGGTGTCGACACCGTACTCGGGAAACGGCAACCCGCCGGGTTTATTGAACCGGTCGACCAGCAGAAAATAAATCCACTGGTTACGCCAGTCCGAAGGTGAGACAAACGGCTTGCGAATGGTCCGGGACTGACCATCGATATTCACCTCTCGTTCAATCACCTGCTTCGGTTGATCCAGTACAGCTTGTACTTCAGGTTCCCAGATGCTTGTAAGCATAATTCAATTCCTTGTTTATAAACCCCTTTGCCTCGACTCGATACGTCTCCGATCGACCCGGACGTTTATCATAACGGAACGTTCGTCCGAGAAAATCATAACACGACCGCCGACATTGAAAAGCAGCTACGGGCAAATCCTGAGTCATTGCATGTTTATCCATCAAATCACATCCGATACACTATATACGCTCATGGGTTTTCTGAGCGGGTGAAGATATGACATATGAAATCAACATCCTTGATAATGAGGGGATCATCAATGTCAGGCATTTTGGCATCATACCTTTCATGGAAGGCCAGGCCGCACAGACTGAAGTTGCCGATATCGTCAAGGATAGCAGTCATCGGAAAATCCTGGTCGACATGCGTGAGGCTGAAATGGCCGAACCACCATCAACGGTTAATCTCTTCGACCAGACCTCTTCACTGAAGAACAAATTCCCGCTCGGTACGCGTATCGCCATCGTTTACCAGCAACAGAAATGGCCGCCGCAGGATATCCGCTTTTCCGAAGATGTCGCCAGCAACCACGGTGTGATCATGAAACTCTTCGACAGTATCGACGATGCCACCGCCTGGTTGAAGAGTTGATCGGGCCGGGGAAAATCCATAATCAAAGAAATAACACCACTCATACGACTTACATTCTGTAATCACATCTTTCCTGGTGGCATGGACAATCCTGAATCATCGGGATTGACCGTGCCTGTCCATGAATTGATACCCAAATAAAAAGTCCCCCTCGGGTGGTGGGGGGCCCGAGGGGGGAGGGAGAAGGAAGCGGGCGTCAGGTCCCGATCCGTCGGGATGCGGTGACTTGACGTTGCGGCCGGTGGAGCTGCCGCTGCTTGTCAAGGGCCTCCGTCAACATCCATATCGTCGAGGCTTTCCACGCCGGCTTCCCTCTATGGGCGGCGAATATTCCATTGTCAGATCAGCCCTGAAGCTGATAGCCCCTCTTCACGAACAACCCATCGAGTTGCCGCAGTTCATACACTTGTAACAGGTCCCGTTACGCACGGTAATCGTCCCGCAGACGTCACAGGCCGGGGCATCTTCCTGCATATCCCGCATCGCCACCACCAGCGCATTATCCGACGTCGGGTCGGGTACGGTTTCCGAATCCCTATCCGATGTTTTTACCCCACGTATGGAACCAGGTGCATTGGCTGATGCAGTGCGACGATCCTTATCGGCGATGCTTCGGATTCGCCGGCCGGCATCGACAATGGTGATATTATCGGCCTTCGAATCTTTACCACCGTTATCGTGCTTCTTCTCGTCGCCGTTACCGCGAGCAATCGACTCAGCCTTCGCCGACGCCGGCGACGATGGTTCCCCAACCTGTTCCGTAACTGCTGTAGACTTACTACCTCCTCGATCTGGTGTATTGGCCGCACGGTAACCCGGTATGAATTGAATGCCCAACCACCGGAAAATATAGTCCACCAGACTCTTGGCGAACGGGATATCCGGATTGTGCGTCATGCCCGCAGGTTCAAAACGCTGATGCGTGAACTTCGTCACCAGTGACTCGACCGGTACGCCGTACTGAAGCGCTACACTGATCGCCGTACCCAGCGAATCCATCAAACCCCCTACCGTTGAACCTTCCTTGGCCATAGTCAAAAATAACTCACCCGGCGAACCATCTTCATACAATCCCACAGTGAGGTATCCTTCGTGGCCGGCAACGCTGAACTTATGAGTCAGACTGCGGCGTGTATCAGGCAATCGCCTTCGCATCGGCCGGTGTACGATCCGCTCGACCACCTTCTCGATCTGCCTGATCTCACGGCTATCCGATCCAGCCTTCTCCGCATTCACGGCCCGGTCCGCGACCGAAACAACCTCGGCCGCAATTTCCTCTTTTCCCGATTCAATACCCTCCTCGTCCTCAACCTCATCGACTTCATCAATACGGGTATTCAGCGGCTGGGACAGCTTGCAGCCGTCACGATACAGGGCATTCGCCTTCAGGCCCAGCTCCCAGCTCAGACGGTAGCAGTTCTTGATCTGATCAACCGACGCAGAATTGGGCAGGTTGATCGTCTTACTGATTGCGCCGCTGATAAACGGCTGAGTGGCCGCCATCATGTGAATATGGCCCTCAGGCACAATGTAACGGCTGCTGTACGGCCCGCAGCGATTAGCACAATCGAACACCGCCAGGTGCTCCTCTTTCAATCCGGGCGATCCCTCCACGGTCTGCGAACCGCAGATCGTCCGGTTCAGCACTTCCAGCTGTTTCGCTGTCAGTCCCAGTGCTCGCAATAGATTGAATTTCGGATCCTTCACTTGCTCGGTCAAACCAAGCTTCTCGATCGTCTTCGGATCAAGTGACCACGGGCTGAACGCATACTGCAACTCGAATACCATCGGTAATGATTCATTTATCTTACCGAGATCACTGTCGGTAAACCCGGCGTCTCTCAGAAAACGGGTAAACAAAACACTGTCCTGTTGAACGTTACCATCCTTATCCGGCATGGGCACGTCCAGCGTCAGTTTACCCATGACATACGTCAGTATTTCTCTGACGCGTCGGGGTGAATAGCCGAGTGATTCCAGTGACGGCTTGAGTGACTGGTTGGCGATTTTGAAATAGCCGCCCCCTGCCAGTTTCTTGAATTTGACCAGCGCGAAGTCCGGCTCGACACCCGTCGTATCGCAGTCCATGAGAAGCCCGATCGTGCCAGTCGGCGCGATCACACTCACCTGGGCATTGCGATAGCCGTGCTGATCGCCCTGGGCCAACGCCTCGTCCCAGGCATGACGGGCACGATTCACCAACTCACCACCGTTGGCAATGCCGCCCAGATGCTCGAACTGCGAACCGGTAATCGGGGCATCATCGATGGGAACCGGGGGAATTTCAAGCTCTTCATAATTGCCCAGGACATGTTCACGGGCCTTCTCCGGCTCACGCGGCACACCGTACGCCGCCCGACGGTGGTTACGGATCACACGCAGCATGTGATCTCGGTTCTTCCTGTAATAGTACCCGCGGAACGGACCGTGCTCGTGCGCTAATTCCGCACTGGTCGCATAGCACCGACCGGTCATGATCGCGGTCAGACACCCGCAGATCGACCGGCCGAGATCACTGTCATACGGTATCCCCGCCTGCATCAGCATGGCACCCAGGTTCGCATAACCCAGGCCAAGCGTTCGGTACTCATGGCTCAGCCTCGCTATTTCACGGCTGGGATACTGCGCCATCAGAACGCTGATCTCCAGCACAACCGTCCACAACCGCACACCGTGTTCATATGCGTCGATATCGAAATGCCTGCGCTTCGTATCGTAAAACTTCAGAATATTCAGCGACGCCAGATTGCACGCCGTGTTATCAAGGAACATATACTCGGAACACGGATTCGACGCATGGATCGCACCGGAATCCGGACAGGTGTGCCACTGGTTGATCGTACTGTCGAATTGAACGCCCGGGTCGGCGCATCGCCAGGCGGCATAACCGATCTGATCCCACAAGTCGGCGGCTCGCATGGACCGGGCGACCGCCCCGCCCGTACGGTATGTCAGATCCCACTCGCCGTCTTCATCAAGACAATGAAAAAAACGATTGGGTATGCGGACCGAGTTATTCGAATTCTGACCGCTCACCGTCTGGTACGCCTCGCCGTTGAAATCATATCCCAATTCCAGTGCCAGCTTCGCAGCCTGTTCCTTCTGATTCTCGTCCAGATGCTTCATGCCCTCGACCATGGCGGCGACTTTGATCTCCTCACGCACTTTCCAGTTGACGAACGACTCGATATCCGGATGGTCCAGGTCGAGACAGACCATTTTCGCCGCCCGGCGGGTCGTGCCGCCGGACTTGATTGCACCGGCAGCACGATCTCCGATCTTGAGAAAACTCATTAACCCGGAACTCCTGCCGCCCCCGCTGAGCGGCTCCTCAGCACCGCGTATCTTCGAAAAATTCGTGCCGGTGCCCGAACCGTATTTGAATAGACGCGCCTCACGAACCCATAGGTCCATGATCCCGCCGGGATTGACCAGATCGTCACTGATCGACTGAATGAAACACGCATGCGGCTGGGGATGCGTGTATGCATCATCGCTCTTCAACGTCTGGCCGGTCTTCGGATCCGTATAGTAATGACCCTGCGCTGGACCGTTGATACCGTACGCCCAGTTCAATCCCGTATTGAACCATTGCGGACTGTTGGGGGCCGCCATCTGGTTAAGCAACATATAGCACAACTCGTCGTAAAACGACTCGGCATCCTCATGCGTATCAAAATAATTGTGCTCCCTGCCCCAGTGCGTCCAGCAACCCACCAGGCGATGAATCACCTGCCGGACTGACCGCTCCGGACCGGTGATCACTTTCCCGTTTGCATCCTTCAGAATATTGCCCGATTCGTCCTGCTGCGGAACACCCGCTTTACGAAAATATTTACTCACCATGATATCGGTGGCCAGTTGAGACCATGACGACGGTACTTCGGCATCGTTCATCTCAAATACGATCGAACCGTCCAGGTTCGCTATCCTGCTCGATCGCCGGGTCCACTGAACCGTCTCGAATACATCCTTTCCTGCCGTCGTGAAGCGGCGAGTGATTTTCATGGCTTGAACTTCTTTCCTGTAAAAGATCGTTCCCTGGTGTCACCGGCCTGTCTCCATACCGGCCGGATACGCTGCCAACTCTTCTCACTCCGCCTCCGACTCTTTGATTCCTCCCGTAATCAACCCGCTCGCTCATATTGGTGATCTCATCCTGACGGGGCTTGACCGGCGTTACGGATATTGTCGAACGTCTGCTCGATCACTTCTCGCATACCTCCCTGGTACAAACCCGCCATGAACTGAATCGTTCGGGCAGCATGGCCGTCGAAATTCCACTGACAGTTATTGATGCTGTTATCCACCATGACCGGCAATTCGCCGCCCGCATAAGTCAGCATGCAACGGTTAAACGTACAGTTGCGGTATACATGACCGTCAATGGTCAGGGTCTGCGCTTCAAACGATTGATTCTGATATTCACTCATGACTGCCTGTCTCCCTGTGTCACTATCAATGTCACACCATTGACCCTTGAACTTTCATGATTCTATACACAATCCACCAATACCTGATAAAATGCTAATCGCAAATACTACAACCGCTCACGAATACCTGTCAAACAATAAACAAAAATCCGGTTACCTTCTGGATCTCAGCACCTGAAACTGGCCGCCGTCTTGCCTTTTACTCATTTCAGACATGATTGTGCTCCACAGCCCGAAACTCCCTGATTCTTCTAAAATCCGACGGTTCACCAGCACTGAACAATACGCCTATCACTTTTAATACTTACCACTACCACTGATCTCCCCATGAAACTTTTCATTTACCTATCCTACCCCTATATCTTGGGTATGCAACTGAAATCTTCACTAAATCTGGGGTGATTTTCTAAGATTTGCTCTAAACAGGGAATCAGCTTTACCTTATCCCAATTAACATTTTTTTAGCAGATTCCCGCCCGACAGGATTCTAACCGGCAATCGACAGGGATGGACAGCTTTTCCACATCAAAATATCAGCCGAAAACTGAATTTGACGCCCTTCTTAATGGGCTAAATCGATCATAGTCTCAGAGTCGTCACGTATTTACAAAAATTGAACACAATTCGGGCTCTCTCAATACGCTTTTCATCAGCGATTAAGTCCAGACCTGCCCCATATGTTGTGGCCGGAGCCATACACGCCGATCAAAGAATATGCGAAGCTACCGCTTCATTCAGTGACGCTGTCACACGAAGGATCACTTCATCTACAGGGGCTTCTACCGTGGCGCCCGCGGCACGGGCGTGGCCGCCCCCGCCGTACAACGATGCCAGATCAGCGACGTTGATCGCATTCGGACCGGGTTTACTCCGAAAACTCAGACGCGTCACCGTACGCCGGCCTGCTTCCGTCTCCACTTGCTTCTCACTGATCAACACGATCACGCGTATCGTCGCGATCTGTTGCGGTATATCAATCAATCGCTCGGTTTCTTCTTCAAACGCTCCGGTCTCAATGAAATCCTCTCTACGCAATACCATCACTGCCGCACGACCATCCGACAACAGTTGCAGACTGGCCAATGCACGAATAAGCAATGACAGTTTTTCCCGCCGCTCTGCCTGTTCAAGCTGACGATACAGCCCGGCATGATCCACGCCGCAACGCAGAAGTCTGGCTGCAAGCTCGTGTGTCTTCGGCCGGGTATTCGAAAATCGAAACCACCCGGTATCAGAAGCAATACCAACAAACAAACCTTCATAAATATACGATGACAATACACTCCGATCCTCTTCTCGCTGCAACAACAGATCGATCAGATCGGCTACGATTTCACAACATGCCCCCGCCTGGCCATCGATCAGCCGATAGGCAGCATCTATGTCACCACTCAGATGATGGTCAATAATCAGTGTCCGGCCGAGATTGGGCTCCACCACACCACGCAACGGACCCAATTGCGACCAGGCACCGGTATCCAGAACAATATACAGTACCGCAGGCGGTAAGGACCGGCCGTTTTCATGTACCGTCACCAGTTCACTCCCGCTCAGCTCAAGCAGATTCGCAGGCACTGGCGGCACAACACAGGCAACTACCTCTTTCTCATAGGCACGCAACGCCGCTGACATGGCGATCACGGCACCGTATGCATCACCGTCCGGCTTCGCGTGCGTCAGAACAACGATCCGACCTTCCGCCTGGCGTATTATCGCCGCCGCTCTCGATAGGTCGATCGTTGACCGATACGAAAACTGATTCTCCATGATAGCCCTTCAATACATCGTTTCAGACGCAGACTTCCGAAGCGCCCTGCTCTTCATACTGCGGCGAGGCGGCATCGAGAAGACCCATGTCACGACACTTGATCGTCTGCTCGATATCACGCTTCAACTGCACGCTCAGACTCTCGATATCAGGAAACACATACTGGTCACGAATCCACCTGGCGAAAGAAAACGAAATGGACCGGCCGTACAGATCACCGTCAAAATCCAACAAATGTGCTTCTACGGTTAATCGCTTGTTTTCGAACGTCGGCTTGATGCCCACACTGATCGCCGCCGTGTACTGAGTGCCATCATCAAGTTCAGCCAGACCCGCATAGACTCCGTCGGATGGAACGATATAGTCGAAATACGCTTCCGGAGATAGATTGGCCGTCGGCATGCCGATCCGCCTGCCTAAACGATCACCCGCTACGATCTTACCGCTCAATCGGAACAAACGACCCATACAGATCGAGGCGTCATGAACACGCCCTCTACCGATCAGCCAGCGGATCAGTGATGTGCTGACCGGCGAAACCGTCAGGTCACTCAGTGATACCTGCATCTTCTCACAACACGATACCAGGAATCCGTATTCTGATGACAGCTCATTCAGTGTCTGAAGATCGCCCTGCCGACCTTTACCGAAACGGAAGTCCCGGCCCTCCACGATGACATGAGGATGGTATGTCTCCGCGATCTGACGGATGAACTGGCCGGGAGACTGCATGAGCAGTTCCATCGTCGGCTCCAATACAACGACCTCGTCCACGCCTGACTGTCGTAGATGGTCGATCTTATCCGACAGACTGGTGATCCGCGGCGGCAGTGCCTGCGGCTGCAGCGTCGCCGTCGGATCTGGATCGAAGCTCATCGCGATCAGCGGACATCGGTAACGGTCCGCCTGCTTACGTCCTTGTGCGAGAATAGCCTGGTGGCCGCGATGCACACTGTCGAATTTACCGATCGTTAGCACACTTCCACTCATGATAGCGATCATCCCGTTCCTGTTTGTCCCTGTTCTCGCCACCAGTCGATCGTCCGCCGAAGGCCCTCCTCGAACGGTATCGCCGACTCCCAGCCCAATCGACGCTTCGCCTCACGCACATCCAGACAACGACGCGGCTGGCCGTCGGGCTTGCTCGGGTCCCACTCGATCCGACCTTCGAAACCGGTCAGCTTCGCTATCAGATGCACCAGGTCATGGATGGTGATCTCACGGCCTGTACCAAGATTGATCGGCGAGGGGTCTTCCATCATTTCCGCTGCTCGAATGATACCCGCCGCAGCGTCCTCAACATAAAGGAATTCTCGTGACGCCGAACCAGTTCCCCAGCAGACAATATGGTCGGCGCCGCTCAGACGCGCCGACTCGCATTTCCGTATGAGCGCCGGAATGACGTGCGAAGTCTCAAGATTGAAATTGTCGCCCGGACCGTAGAGGTTCACCGGCACAACGACCGCCG
>CAYRND010000030.1:0-30830 GCA_964425365.1 uncultured Phycisphaeraceae bacterium | reverse complement strand
CTTGGGATATTTTCGCAGCTGCGGATACGGTACATGATTACTTAAAATGCTCTAGTGGAAATGCTCAAAGCAAAAAAGTCCCCCTCGGGAGGGGGACTTTTTGATTTCGATTCATTGTATGAAACCACGCGGTTTACTTATTCGGCCGGTTTTCGACCAGGTCGGTTACAACTGACGGATCGGCGAGTGTGGTGACGTCGCCGACCTTATCGGGTTCATTTTCGGCGATTTTGCGGAGGATACGGCGCATGATCTTGCCGGACCGTGTCTTGGGCAGGCCGGGCGCCCACTGGATGACATCTGGCGAGGCGATCGGGCCGATTTCCTTGCGGACGTGCTTGACCAGTTCGGTCTTCAGCTCGTCGCTGGACTCGAAGCCGCTTTTGAGTGTGACGTAAGCGTAGATGCCCTGGCCTTTGATATCGTGTGGGAACCCGACGACGGCGGCCTCGGCGACGGCGGGATGGGAGACGAGTGCCGACTCGACCTCGGCGGTGCCCATGCGGTGGCCGGATACGTTGATCACATCGTCCACGCGTCCGAGCAGCCAGTAGTCGCCGCCATCGTCCTGGCGGCATCCGTCGCCGGTGAAGTACATGCCATTATAGGTACTGAAGTAAGTCTGGATGAACCGTTCATGATCGCCCCAGGTAGTTCGCATGATACCCGGCCACGGTCGCTTGATGCACAGTTTGCCGGACTCGCCTTGCGGGCATTCCCGGCCGTTATCGTCGACGATAATCGGCTCGACGCCGAAGAACGGCCTCGATGCACTGCCGGGCTTGAGTGTATGGGCGCCCGGCAGGGGTGTGATGAGAATGCCGCCGGTTTCGGTCTGCCACCAGGTATCGACCACGGGGCATCGTTCCTTGCCGATATTGCGCCAGTACCACAGCCAGACCTCGGGGTTGATCGGTTCGCCGACGGTCCCGAGCAGTTTCAAGCTGCCGAGATCGCGTTTATTGATCGGGTCTTCACCTTCTCGCATCAGGGCGCGGATAGCGGTGGGAGCGGTGTAGAACTGGGTGACCTTGTACTTATCGCAGACGTCCCAGAACCGACCGGCGTCGGGGTAGGTCGGCACGCCTTCGAACATGACGGACGTGGCACCGCTGCACAGCGGGCCGTAGACGATGTAGCTGTGCCCGGTGATCCAGCCGATATCGGCGGTACACCACCAGATATCGCCGTCGTGGTAATCGAAGATGTACTTGAACGTGGTGGCGGTATAGATCATGTACCCGGCGGTGGTATGCAGCACACCTTTGGGCTTGCCGGTCGATCCGGAGGTATAGAGTATGAACAGCGGGTCTTCGGCGTCGACCCACACGGGTTCGCACTGATCGGAGGCCTTGCTGACTTCCTCATGCCACCAGAAATCCCGCCCGGCGGTCATGGGCACTTCAACGCCGGTTCGCTGAACGACAATAACGTTCTGGATGCTCGGGCATTCTGCGACGGCGGCGTCGGCCTTGGTCTTCATGGGGATATCGTTCTTCTTGCCTCGCAGAGCGGTATCCTGCGTGATGAGCATTTTGCATTCGGAATCCTGGATACGATCACGCAGCGAATCCTCACTGAAAGCGCCGAAGACCACCGAGTGGATGGCACCGATACGTGCACAGGCGAGCATGGCGATCGGTAGTTGGGGGACCATCTGCAGGTAGAGGCAGACGCGGTCGCCCTTCTGAATACCGTGCGATTTGAGGACGTTGGCGAACTTGCAGACTTCGGCGTGGAGCTGCCGGTAGGTCATCTTCGCATCGTCGCCGGGCTCGTTGCCTTCCCAGATAATGGCGACCTGATCGCCGCGGGTATCGAGATGCCGGTCGAGCGCGTTGTAGGCGATATTGGTCTTGCCGTTGACGAACCATTTGATATGGACATCGCCATCAAAGGAGTAGTTCTGCACCTGATCCCACTTCTGCTGCCAGTGGAAGGTTTCGGCGATTCTGGTCCAGAACCCATCGGGGTCCTGAATGGATTCGTTGTACATCTGCTGATACTGTTCGAAGTTGCCGATGTGTGCCGAGGCGGCGAAATCGGGTGATGGCGCGATGGTTTTCGCATCGGAGGTTTCGGTATTGGAGGGGGTCGTCATTTTTAACTCCTGATTTTTTTGTGAGGTATAAGCAGGCTTCCGTTCTCGTCGTTTTGAATGTTCTTCGTGTATCGAGTCGTTTATTTTATAAAAAATCTCGGCGTTTGTCGCGTTAGCGGACCCTCAGGCCGCCGGCGATACCGACTTGTCAGCAGGTGGCTTGATGAGTGCCGCGATAATAGCTGCGAGCAGGCACAAACCGCCGCATATGGTAAAGGCAAGCGGGAAGTTATCGAGATCGCCGAGTTTACCGCCCATAATCGGGCCGAATATCCCGCCGATCCCGTATGCCAGGAACACCCAACCGTAGTTCTGGGCGAGGTATTTGGTACCGAAGTTATCAGCTGTCGTTGTCGGAAAGAGCGCAAAGTTACCACCGAAATTGAATCCGATGAGTGTTGCGCCGACATAAAGCAGCATTTCACTGCCTGCCATCTTCTGGAACGCAATCACAATAACGCCCTGCGAAGCCAGCATGAGAAAGACGGACAGCTTCCTGCCGATTTTATCACTTATGGCACCCCAGGCGATTCGACCGATGCCGTTGGCCAGTGCGAAAAATACCGCCATGGCGTTACCGGCGATCGCACTGGCGGCTTCTTCTTTGATACCATTGGCCATCAGCGCTTTCATAGGAAACAGTTTCATCAGGCCGATACTCATCAGCCCGGCACCGGCACCGAATACGAAACATAAAAAGATCATGTAGAACTGAGGGGTGGCCAGCATCTGACCAGTTGTAAAGTCCACTGCACCTGTTGCTTTACCGGCAACGGCAACGGGGGGAGTCCAACCGTCGGGTGCCCAGCCGTCAGGCGGCTTGACCATCCAGAGCGATCCGATCATGCAAACGACAAAAAACGCGATACCGTAAATGGTAAACGTCAGGTTCAAACCGTAGGTGGCAATCAGTTCACCCCAGGACCCGGCCAGCTTCACCCAGAGCAGTGCGCCGAACCCGAAACCGGCAACAGCCAGGCCTGTTACCAGTCCCTTCTTGTCAGGAAACCACATCATACCGATGGCAATCGGCACCACGTAACCCAGGCCGATGCCTGCACCGCCGATTATGCCGATGAAGATCAGTTGCATGACGAAATCGGTCTCACCAACCAGGCCTGCAAGGACATATCCGAGACCCAGTACGACACCTCCCATCATTGCAAGATTCCGTGCGCCGATCTTCGGCATGAGCCGTCCCGCCAGCACCATTACCACAGCGAACGATGCCAGCCCTGCTGCGAAAACACCCTGTGTCTGAGCTTTTGTCCAACCCGCCTCAACCAGCGGCGGGGTAAAAACCGACCAGGCGTAAATCGCACCGAGACATAACTGGATCAGAATAGCTCCGAAGACAACCAACCAGCGGTTCATCACCTTCTTCGATTCAGGTGTAGTCATACCCTATCTCCTGATATACGGGTTAAGTTCTTTAACTGGAATCGTTTGTTGCTGCCCGACATTGATGAATCCTTTCCGCGGGAGGCAACGGTTCGCTGCTTGCGGTCCACATGTCACAATACAGGATGATCCGGTCTTTGGCAAAAACGCGGTGAACCGGGGAATGTGAATTAATGATTAAGCTTTGTTATGACAAGTCATGGGAAACATATCAAGACACGGCAAGCCCTCTGGAAGCCCGCCGCCGCGGGGGATTCCAAGGGGTTTTGTTTGATGTGTTGCCGATGGAAAAGACATATTTCCTGATATCCCACTGAAGCCATAGAACCCGACTTCGGGTTCGGGTGCTATGCGATTAGTGGGCTAATTATGGTAGCGGGGCTTGATTTCGCAGGTAGCCGCCCATGGGATTGTTCCTGCTTCGCCGGGCAAGGTAAAGCAGCAGCAACCCGCCGAGCAGAAGCAGCACACTCAGCCACTGACCGCGGGTAACGCCCCACGCGGCGAACTCGCGGTCAAGAAGATGCGAATCCGGCATTCTGAACAATTCATTGATGATCCGCATCAGTGCATAGGTGGTGCAGAACAGCCCTGCGATTATCCCGGGCTTACGCGGCCTGCGCCAGGCTAAGAGCAGAACGGCGAACACCACGAGTCCTTCCAGTACGGCGGCATAAAGTTGTGAAGGGTGTCTCGGCGTGAGCAGCGGTTCGACGGCCTGGATAACCGCCGGGTCGCCAGCCTGAATACGGGTAAGAAGTCCGCTTACCAGCGAATCGTACGTCCGTCCGGTCAGGTCGAACCGGTCCGCCAGCTCGATCAGCGCCGGGGGCGACATATCAACGATTTCCTGGGGGAACTTGACTGCGAAGATAAAGTCATCGCTGCACGGCCGGCCGTAGAGCTCGCCGTTGATGAAGTTGGCAATCCGGCCGAAGAACAGTCCCAGGGGCGCGCCGAACGCGAGCAGATCGATCAGATGCAGCATGGACTGGTGGTGTCGCCTTGCGAACAGACCGGCCGCGATTATGCCGCCGATCATCCCGCCGTGACTCGCCATGCCGCCCTGATTGATCGCCAGGACACCCCAGAACGGTAGTGAATTGTAAAACTCCCAGAGCAGTGACGGCTTATAGAAAATGACGTAACCCAATCGGCCGCCGACGACAATACCGATCGCCAGAGTCACCACCAGGTCGGCCACCCGTTTGACGGGCAGTGTGCTTTGACCCGCCTGAACCACACGCCGGATGAGCAGGTAGGCGATGATGAACCCCAGCAGGTACGACAGGCCGTACCATCGAATGGGACCGCCATCCCACAGCTTGATTGCGTAAGGATCGATCGTGTGCAGCCATGCAGCGAGTTGGCAGAACATGCCCTTCAGTGTCGCCTCGGATGGCACAACAGGCAACCCCCCCCCACTCCCCTGAAGCCATTGAACGCGACTTTGTGGTCGGACTTAGCGCATTTTCATACGAATCGCAATCTGAAATAACGCATTGCCGGGTGGCATGGGCAATCCAGATGGATCGGGATTGCCCAAACCACCCGATGCTACAGGATTATTTAAACAGCAATAATGCCATCAGGGGTCTTGACTGCGAATGGTTGTGGTCTGTGGGTGTGTGTGGATGGATGTTGTGGGGGTTACCGGCGTTTTTTCTTTTTTTTGCGGGTGACTTCGCCTCTGTCAGCGGCCTTGAGTTTCTGCGTTCGCTGATGGGCACGCCGGGCGCCGGGCGACTGTCTGCGTTTTTTCTTCTTGTCTAATTCGTCCGGTTTCATTTCGATTATTGCAAGATCGAGCTGCCGTCGCTGCAGGTCGACCTTCGCGATCCGCACGGTGTACCGGTCGCCGATGGTGATGGTCTTACCTGAACCTTGTGCGACCAGTGCCCCGGTATTCGGGTTCAGCCGCCACCTTTGCGACGACTTGCCGGGCAGGTCATTCACGCGGATGAATCCTTCAACGAGGTACTTATCGAGCTGGATGAACAGGCCCGCCGAGATCACACCGGTAACGGTCCCCTCGTAGTCCTCGCCGAGGTTCTGTTCGAGCAGTTCGAGCACGAGGTAAGTGCGCAGTTCCTGTTCGGCGGACTCGGCGTTTCGTTCGGTAAACGAACACCGCCTGCTGATTTCGCGCAACTGTTCTTCATCGTGCAGGACGGGGTCATCCCGGACGGCCTGGGCCAGCTTCTTCTTCATCCGGCCGCCCGCGGCGGAAATGGTATCGAGGTCCATGCCGGCCGCGGCGTTCAGAACGGCGTCGAGCCCGCGGTGAACCACGAGATCGGGGTATCGACGGATCGGGCTGGTGAAGTGCGTGTAATGCTCACCGGCGAGCGCGAAGTGCCCGATGATCGCCGGGGAATATTCGGCCTTGCTCAGCGTCTTCAACACGGCAAGATGAACGGCATATTGCGCCGGCTTGCCTTCAACTGCCTTGAGCAGGTCCTGCAGTTCATGTCGGGTCGGATTTACGGGTATGTTGTAGCCCGCGATTCTCGCGAACTGGCGAAGCTCTGACATGTCATATGCGTTCGGATCGGCATGGACACGCCGGACCATCGGCACATCGAGTTGATGGAACAGCTCGGCCACCACTTCATTCGCTTCGACCATGAACATTTCAATAATCGTATGGGTAAAGGAATCGTCCTCAGGCTGGGCGTCAACGACCCGGCCGCTGTCATCGAAGATCAGATCGACCTTAGGCAGGTTCAGTACGATCATCCCGTCGCGCATGCGGCGGCTGCGGATCGCTTTCGCAAGCTGGTCCATCATTTTGAGCATATGAATCAACTCGCGGCCGTATTTCGGTTCGCAACCCATGGCGACATGCTTCCGAGCCAGCCGCAGATCATCGTCGATCAGCGCCTGTGCTTCGCGATAAGTCAATCGCTTGGCTGAGCGAATGACACTGCGGCAGATGCGGCTACCGGTGATGCGGCCGGATGCATCGTATCGAATGAAACACGACTTGCAGTATCGCGGCACACCTTCCTGAAGCGAGCAGACGCCGTTGCTGAGCAGCTCCGGCAGCATGGGCAGCACCCGCCTGGGCAGATAGACACTATTGCCTCGTTCAAGCGCCTGGCGATCGAGTTCCGTACCGGTTGCGACGAAGCTCGATACATCGGCGATATGAATACCAAGCTCCCAGCCGGAGGGCTGTGCATCGTCCAGTTGGCGGATGGAAATGGCATCGTCGAAATCACGGGCATCAGGCGGATCGATCGTGCAGACGGGCATATCGGTCAGGTCGTGTCGATCGGGATCGCGTTGCTCCGGTTGATACGTTTCAGCCGCTTGTCTCGCCTGGTCGATCGATTCGGCACTGAATTTTTCATTCAGGCCGAATGATCGGATAACGGCCTGGGTTTCGACATCGGGCCGGCCGGCCTCGCCGAGCACTTCGGTTACGACGGCTTCCGGCAGTTCGCCGAACTGCCCGCCGTAGTCGACCAGTTCAATCGCCACCTTATCACCGGCGGTGATCTGCTTGGCGCCGGGATCGCGGATAACCACGGGCTCATGGACCATACGTCCGTCGACCTGGACGAGCATGAGGCTGCCCCTGCTGATGACCGTGCCGGTATAAATGCGTTCGGCCCGGCTGATCACCTCGATGATCCTGCCGATATAGGGGGACCGGGTCGCCCGCGTCGGGCCGTAGGCCCGCCTGCGTTTGCGATAGACCTTCGCACGTACCCGGTCGCCTGTCATGGCGTCGAGCGTATTGCCCTGTGGAATAAACAGTTCGCCGTGCTCGGTCAGTTCATCGGGATAAATGAACCCGAACCCGCGTTCATGCTTGCGAAACGTCCCGGTCATTACCCGATCAGGTGGAGGCAGTGCCAGTGTATCCTGTGCACCCAGAAGTATGAGGCCTTCCTGTAAGAGCTGATCGACGGCCTGTTTAAAGTTATCATATTCACTGTCGGGAATATTCAGGTCACGCGACAGCTCGCGGAGTGTCCGCGGCTGATACCGCGTATCGGAGACGTGGTCCAGAATTCGTCTTGAGATCACTTCGGACATCGGTTTTCCCGGCAAGTCGTCTCGAAAACCGTTATGCTAACATAAGCATCTTAAAGGTCGAACTGAGCGGATGACAACTCAAGTGAGGTAAGACATGGCCAATCTGGACACGATCATTACAACGGCAAGTCAACTGGGTGAACAGATCGCCGAGCATCCGGCGGCGAAGCATCTCGAGGAGTCGCTTTCGAAACTCGAGAAAGACACCGACGCCCAGCGTGCGGTCGCGGATTACAACCGTCATCTTCAGATGCTCGCCGAAAAGGAAGCCGCGAACAAACCGATCGAAGTGGATGACAAACATAAACTGGAAGCACTTCAGAAGACCGTGATCCGAAACGCCGTGTTGCGTGACTTTCAAGTTGCCCAGATGAACTACGTCGACCTGATGCGGCGCGTCAACGAAGCCATCACGGGAAAAATCTCCGCTGCCGCCAAACTCTCCGGCGGCGATTCGCCTCCAGTCGCCGAATCACCACTGGTCAACCCCGACCTGTCGACCTGATGCTGGTTTTCAATGAGCCAGTGAAGCAATGAAGCAAAAACGTTTGTTTTAAGGGCTTAAGTCATTGATCATTGCATCAATGTTCATTTTTCAAATTCATCGCGTCCTCATCCATTCCCACTGCCTGGCAATTCCCTCTTGAAGTGTTGTCGCGGTTTTGTAATCGAGTTCGGTTGCGGCGGCGGTCAGATCGGCCCAGGTCTGATTCACATCGCCGGGCTGCATCGGCAGCTCTCGAATGCGAGCCTGGCGTCCCACCACCTTTTCAATCGTTGCGATCATTTCATTCAGACTCACCGGGGAATCACTGCCGAGGTTGAAAATACGATAGCCGTTCGATCGATCACAGAAATGCACCGCCGCCTCGATACCTGCGAGGATATCCGTGATGTACGTATAGTCCCGGCTGGTCCGGCCGTCGCCGTACATGGGAATCTCCTTGCCGTCCGCCATCAGTCGCAGGAATTTACTGATCGCAAGGTCGGGACGCTGCCTTGGCCCGTATACCGTAAAGAACCGCAGCGCGACAATCGGCAGTTGATGAAGATGCCAGTATGTATGGCAGACCAACTCGCCCGCCTTTTTCGTGGCGGCGTAAGGACTGATAGGATGATCCACGTTATCGGTTTCCGAAAACGGCACCTTCCTGTTGTTCCCGTAGACACTCGATGACGATGCGAATATGAATTTCTTCGTACCGGCGCGGACGGAAGCATCGAGCAGGTTGACTGTGCCGTTCACATTGACATCGGCGTAATAGTCCGGCATTTCAATACTGGGTCTGACACCCGCCATTGCCGCCAGATGCACAACGATACCCGGACGATGTGTGTCGAAAATCTCCATCATCCGTTTGCGGTCACGGATATCCGCCTCTACCAGCGTGAAGCGGTCGGCGCTCTGAAGGGCGGCGATATTTTTCCGTTTTTTCGCGGGATCATAAAAATCGCAGAAATTATCGATTCCCACCACGCTCGAGCCGGCCTGGTGAAAGCGCTCGGCGAGATGCGAACCGATGAACCCCGCCGCACCTGTTATGAAAACTACGTCGTTCATCAGGTTATTCCATCAGGTTACATGAATCAGTTGACAGGCGGTAAGCATCAGCGAACAGGATTGCTATAGCGATTATCGCATCGTCGGCGTTCGCGGTACCGGCCGTAGATGCCCTCGGCGGATCTTCTCATACTCTTGACCAGCGACTGGATACACCAGTCGTCGGTGTATTCCATTTCCAGTTCATCCAACACCCGTGAGCTTTCACCCACGCCGTTGCTGTCGAGCGACTTCTTGAACAGGCGTCGCCAGGCGTCCTTCAGGCGTTCCTCGGTCGGCTCGGGGAACCCGTGCCGCTTCAGGCCGATGGTGTTCACTCCGCGGACCCGTGAGGGGTTGCCTTCGACGAACATGAAGGGCGGGACGTCATGAACGATTCGCGTCACCCCGCCGATGTAGGCGTACTGGCCGATCGTAACGAAATGGTGCAATGCACTGGCGCCGCCGATGGCGGCGTGGTCCTCGACCATCACGTGTCCGGCGAGCTGAACGGCGTTAGTGAGCACAATGTGATTGCCCAGCATGCAATCGTGCCCGATGTGAACGTATGCCATGATCAGATTATGGTCACCCACACGGGTCACGTTGTTGTCACACGCGGTGCCTTTGTGGATCGTGGCGCACTCACGGATATCGTTGCAGTCGCCGATGATCAATTCACTGTCTTCGCCTTTGTACTTCAGGTCCTGCGGCTCGGCGCCGAGGCTGGTAAACGGCCAGATGCGGTTGTTTTTGCCGATGGTCGTTCGCCCGGTAATACTTACGTGGCTGATCAGTCGCGTTCCCGCATCGATCCGGACCGACGGTCCGATATGACAGAACGGGCCGATCATGACATCGTCGGCAAGCAGTGCACCGGGTTCGACAACTGAAGTGGAATGAATTTCAGGCATCGTCTTGTTTCAATTTACTCCTGGTCGTCATCGACCAACATGAACTTAACTTCCGCCTCCGCCGCCATCTCATCGGCGACGTAGGCCCGACATCGCATATGCGCGATCCGGCTTCGTATCCGGACCGACTCGGCCTCCAGAACAATCTGATCGCCGGGTGTCACCGGCTTTCGCAGTTTCACACGATCGAGCGAGAGCAGGACCGGCAGTTTACCCACTTGTTCAAGCGACTGACCTATCAGCACACCCGACAACTGCGCCATCGCCTCGACGACCAGGACACCGGGCATAATCGGTGTGCCGGGGTAATGGCCCTGAAAAAACGGCTCGTTGATCGTCACGTTCTTGATCCCCACCGCGCGGCGATCACCGTCGATTTCCACCACACGATCGACCAGCAGCATGGGATAGCGGTGCGGCATCATCCGGAACAGCTTACGGATATCAAGGACATTTCGATGTAGCGTCAGATGCTGGAAGTCATCGGTTCGCCTCAGGCGCGTCAGTTGCCTGACCAGCATATGATTCAGTGCATGTCCGGATTTATATGCAATAATCCTCGCCTGGATCGGACAACCCAGCAGCACCAGATCGCCGATCAGATCGAGCACCTTGTGACGTACCGGCTCATCGTCAAACCGGAGGGGGTTCTCGCCCAGCGGCCCGTCCTTGCCGATCACCAGGACATCATCGGTCGTCAGGTGCGTTCCCATCCCGTTCTGCTGTAAGACCGCCGCTTCCGACTCCAGTACAAACGTGCGGGACGGTGCGATCTCATGGATGTAATCGCCGTTACTGAAATCAAAGACACGCAACTGCCGACCGAGCGAGCCTTCATTCGAATAATCCAGCTCGTATATCAACTGCATTTCCTGCTCATCGCAGGGCACGGCGGCGACCATGGCATCATCCTGACGAACGACCACCGGCTCGCGAACCACCAGTCGTTTGCGAGGCTGATCACTCTGAACAATACCCGCCTGGCTGAGCGCATCGATGAACGGTAAGGCTGAGCCGTCGAGGCTGGGAATCTCCGGCCCGTCGAGCTCAATGATCAGGTTGTCGATATGCAACCCCGCAATGGCCGAAAGGCAATGTTCACAAGTATCCACCGATGCCCGGCCGTCCATCAATGATGTCCGCCGCTGTTTCTTGATCACATAATTGACCAGTGCGGGGATCTGGGCGTCCAGGTCCTTGCGGACGAAAACCACGCCGTGATTCGCCGGCGCCGGTCTGAACGTCAGCGTCGCATGTTCACCGCAGAACAGTCCGCGGCCTTCAAGCGTCGCCGGCCTGGCAATGGTCTGTTGGAGTTCCATCGTATTGGTTGCTGTGCCTTTAATCACCGTCGTCAACTTCGAATACAGCCGCATATTTTAACGCTGTTTAAGATGTTTAACCAGATCGGGCAAGGCCTCATACACTGACAGGCACCTCACAAAATTCCGCATCGGCCTCGCCGGTGCTCCCAGCCACGTTTCGCCGGGGGGAACATGGTTCATAACTTGGGCGCCGCCGCCCAGATTCGCACGGTCGCCGATACGGATATGGTCTTTGATCGCCACCATACCCGCGATACGCGCTCCGTCGCCGATAGTCACCGAGCCGCCGATCGCCGAGCAGCCGGCAATCACGACCATGCGGCCGATCCGGCAGTTATGACCGATCTGCACGAGATTATCGATCTTCGATCCGTTACCAATCACCGTTGCCGAGAACTTGCCGCGATCCACACACGAACCCGCCCCGATTTCGACGTCGTCGCCGATTGTTACTATTCCGATATGCGGCGTCTTCACCAGGCACGGAGTACCCGTACTCGTGTCAAGTCGATAACCGAATCCATCGGCGCCGATATTCACATTCATGTGAAAGATGCACCGGCTGCCGATCCGGCAGCGATCACGAACCACCACACCCGGCCAGAATATACAGCCGTCGCCCGCCTCGCTGTGTGCCATGATCGTCACCGAACTCTGCAATACACAATGATCGCCCAGATGAACACCGTCCCCGATGACACAATACGGGCCGATACGTACCTGACTGCCCAGCACGACATCCTCTCCGATCATCGCCGTCGGATGAACGCCCTCGGGCGGCAGCGGCGTGGGGGGGGCAAAAATCGTCAGAAGCTCGGCCATCGCCAGGTCGGCGTTCTTCACCACAATGAATGCGCGACCGTCACCCGGCTCGATATTCAGATGGTCCGTCACCAGTGCGGCCGGTGCCTCGCTCTCAAGCCACTGCGTCACGTGATTCGCATCACCGATATATGTCAACTGGTCCAGACCCGCCTGGTCCAACTGCTCCAGCGAATGGACTACTATATCGCCCGGCCCCACCAGCCGACCTGAAACGCGATCTGCTATTTCACGCGTTGTTATGCTTTTCATCTGTGCAAGAATCACCAGTCGCTGTGATCAGCGCATGTTCTCATATTCATTGTTCATCCGCTGAATCACCTGGTCTGTCAGGTCGATCGAATCATTCGCCCACAACACCTTTCGCATGGCTATCTGCTGCAGAACCTGCTGGGCGTTTACATCCTTGAATACCGGCTCACTTTCCTTTTGCAGCACAATGTCATATCCGTTATCCGACGCCACGCGGCTGGCCGCGTCAACGATCCTTCGGTACAGGTTCTCGATCTGGATGATCCGTTCATCGTTCAGTTTTTTCTGCTGATACTCGGACCAGGCCCTGTATTCAATCACTTTCTTCTCCAACTCCTGCTGGGTTTTGGAGAAGTTCGGATTATCCGGCTGATACAGGTCGAGATCGGCTTTCAGCCCCTCAATGTCGTCTTTCCGTTTTTCCTGCTGCTCGTTGAACTTCTCGATTGTACTCTGGATATCCGCCTCGATCGCCTGTTTTTCCTTCAGCTCGGTGGATATCCGCTCCCAATTTACCACCGCCACCGCCGTCGGTTGCGACCGCATGGCGTTCTGAGCATGTGCGGCGGCAAATACAATTACGGCTACAGCGGCTATCATTACCATCAGTCCAGTTCGTCTTCTGTGCATTGAAGTTCTCCGGGAATGTTGTTATCGAAGATTCCACTTATTGTCCGTTACCCGGCCGGTACCGGAAAGACATGTTCTAACACGACTGCAGGACCGTATCAACGCAGCCGGCGTGAACCATCTCCGGATAACCAACGTAATCTATTTCAGGCCTTTGGTTTATATCCAACTTGTTCACTGAAACGGAATCGCGATATCGAAGCTGACGATCCGTTCCTGATCGGTGTCCTCACGAATGACTGGCACGGCGAAATCCACTGCAAAGGGAATCTGGCCGAGCATCGGCAGTGTGATCCTCAACCCGCCGCCGACGGATACCCGCCAGTCAGTCAGGCTGAAATCTTCATCCACAGTTCCCTGATCGGTGAACAGGACGCCACGAATGTAACGGTCCACCAGCGGGAAACCGTATTCGAGGCCTGCCAGGAACATGAAATCACCGCCGACCGGATCGTCACCCAGCAGATTATTATCGTTCCGGATACCCCGAGGCCCGACGCCGCGATACCCGAAGCCGCGGAAACTGCGATGCCCGCCGGCATAAAAACGTTCGAAGACCGGCGCTTCGTTGTCTTCGAGGATATAGCCGACGTTCGTTCTGAACGTCACGATTGTCTTTCGGCCGAGAAAATCCTCGTCGACTGTCCAGAACTTCTGATACGAGCCGCTCAACCGGGTAAAGTCGAAATCGCCGCCCAGTGCACCCGCCCGATCGATCCCAAGCTCGATGCGGCTGCCACGCGACGGTGTAAATGAGCTGTCCGTTGTGTTCCTGTTTACCGACAGGCCAAGACTTGTTATCACGTTTTCACCGTCCACTGCAAAGACATCAACTGGCGCATCACTGTCAATATCACTGATTTCCACACTTTCAGCGCGGGGCACGATCGATGCCGACCAGACATCGCCGAACCGCTGGCCGACGCCGAACCGGCCGCCCAGCCGACGTTCATCATACTTGTCACGCTCGCGCTGAAAGAAAAACGCCTGACTGTCGAGAAAATAATTCGTTTCAAACATATACGGCTCGCGGAAACTGACGGCATAGCGACTGGTCTCCGTGCCGGGCTGCAACGACAGTGAAAAGTACTGCCCGGCGCCGCGGAACGCCCGGCCACTGAGAATATCCTCAAAGTCGTCGGGTGGCCGGGTAATATCGAAGTTCCGCTGAACCAGATCGATGGCACCCACCACCCCGGCATCCGAACTGATACCTGCTCCGAAACTGATCGAGCCGGTGTTCTTTTCCTTCACCTCGATCAGCACATCGCGGACCGCTTCGTTGGGATCGCCCAGAACCGTGACCGTTCCCTCACTGAACAGCGGGCTTTCCTGCAGACGTCTTCGCGTCTGATCCACACCGCTGCGATCGAAGGGCCGGCCCGGTATCATGCCGCGGACCTGTCGGAGGATAACCTTGCTCTGCGTCAGTTCATTGCCACGGACCATCACCTTGCCGACTAGATACGGTTCGCCCTCGTCGATCTGGACCAGCAGATCGACTTTCGGTTCGCCTTCATGAAAAATCCGCTCGATCCGCACATCCGCTTCGAGGAAACCCAACTTGCCGTACATATCCAGAATCGACTCCCGGCTCGCCGCCAGCTTGTCGACCGAAAACACCTCGCCGCCAGCCAGTTCCATGTTCAACTGCAACTGCCGGTCGGGGAAGATCAGGGCGCCTTCGATCTCGATCCGGTCAACCGTATACTGCGGCCCCTCCTTGATCAGAAACGTCACCACGGCGTCCTTCTGATCGGGTGACAGATCGATCCGCCGCCCGACCTGTGCATCCAGGTAACCTCGCTGCTGGTAGTGATCCCGCACACGGGCGGCATCGAGTTCGAGTTGCTCGCGGTTCAGATCGCCCGATTGCAGGATCGGGAAATACGTCTTCGAACGAAGTTTGCTGCGAAGCTCGCCGGTCGAAAACATCTGATTGCCTTCGAAGCGAATTTCCCTGATCCGAACACGCGGGCCTTCACGGACGCGAAAGATCAGGATGCCCGACTCGTCCAGCAGTTTCTGGTCAATTGTCACATCGGCGACGAAATATCCCTTTTCTTCATATGCTTCAATGATCTGCTGCCGACCGCGATCGATCAGGAACGTGTCCACCGGATCACCGGCGTGCAACAGCACGCGGCCGAGCAATTCACCGTCCGAGATCGCCTTGTTGCCCACCACCTGAACATCGGAAAGCAGCAACTGCTCTTCGATGATGTACTTCAATATAATTGAACCATCCTCTTTCGGCTGCACTTCCGCTCGCACACTGCTGAACCGGCCGAGGTGCGTGATTCGGATGATATCTTCCTCCACCACCTGTGGATCATACGGCTGGCCGACTGCCATGCGGACCTGGTTCAAAACCAGTTGCTCGGCGACCTGATCCAATCCAATAATCCGAATATCGGCGATCGGCCGATCCGTCGGATCGATACCCTGCAACGCAGCCTGGAGCCCCATCGTATGGATCAGGCACAGCCATCCCGACAGCAGTAATAACGGTAACCTGAACATATGCGTCTGTTTCAACCGGATATCTCCTGCCTAACCGTGTTGTACGTAACAATCATGAGACCATTCGCATGCAAACCAGAAATCGACATTAAGGCGAAACGCTTCGAGATCAGGTCCAACGCCGTACCGGCAACCGGGCATATGGTATCCGAAATCGGAACGGGCGCGTAATCCACTATGGGCTAACAGACTTTACACTATCGAGATAGACACATCCCGGTGATTCTGCCCTATAATGCAGTACGAAACCCGGCCTGCCGCCTGACGACGCGCTAACATGATCAGCTTCTGAACGACTGACCGATAAGCCGTAATCAGGAAGAAAATGCAAGCTGAAAGACGATCAGAGTAACCAGTGTAAGGACCGTCAATGACCACCATTGCCAGGGATAAGACCGTGCCCGGTCAGACACCGCATGACACGCTGGATGCCGACCAGTTGAAGCGGATGCTCCAACGCATGATGCTCATCCGCAGGTTCGAAGAGCGGACCATGCAGAGTTACATGCAGCAGAAGATCGGTGGATTCTGCCATATCTACATCGGCCAGGAGGCCGTGGCCGTCGGATCCGTCACCAGCCTGCGAGATGACGATCCCATTATCACCGCATACCGCGACCATGGCCACGCGCTGGCGCGTGGGCTCGATCCGCGATACGCCATGGCCGAGCTGTTCGGCAAAATCACCGGCTGCGCCAAGGGCAAAGGCGGCTCGATGCACTTCTTCGATAAGCCACATCACATGTACGGCGGCCACGCTATCGTCGGCGGCCAGTGCCCGCTCGGCGTCGGGCTTGCATTCGCCGTCCAGTATGAAAAGAAGGACAACGTCGTGCTCTGTTACCTCGGCGACGGGGCATTGAACCAGGGAACTTTCCATGAAAGCATGAATCTCGCCGCCATATGGAACCTGCCGATTATCTTTGTCCTTGAAAACAACCTCTACTCGATGGGCACGCATATCGCCCGCGGCACGTCCATGGCGGACGACCTTGGCGTAAAGGCCCAGGCTTACGGCGTTCGATACGCCGAATGCGACGGACTCGATATTCTCGATGTCTACGATACTTTCACCCATGAAATCGAACAGACCCGAAACGCCACCAACCCGCAGTGGCAACGCGGCGCCAAACCCGAGTACATCCGTGAAGGTCGAATACCCGGGCCGTGCTTCATCAACGCCTTCACCTACCGTTACCAGGGCCACTCGATGTCCGATCCCCAGAAATACCGCTCGCGGGAGGAAGTCGCCGAGCAGCAGGAAAACGATTGCATCAACCGGTTGGTACGACACCTGATCGATCAGAGCATGGCATCGCAGGAACAGATCGATCAGATGGATAACGACGCGAAGTCCGCCGCACGCGAGGCGCTGACGTTTGCAGAGCAGTCACCGGAAACGCCTATGGATGAATTGTTCACCGATGTCTATTCACAGCCGTTCGGCCCTTACCGTAAAGGTGCGCCGCCGAAACTGGATTGAGCCTTGAAATATGAAACAGAAATATGCATATCGCGAAGCGCTGCGAGAGGCCATGACCGAGGAAATGCACCGTGATGAACGGGTTTTCCTCATGGGCGAGGAAGTCGCCGAGTATAACGGTGCTTACAAGGTTTCGCAGGGCATGCTGGATGAATTCGGCCCCAGGCGGATCGTCGATACGCCCATCAGCGAGGCCGGGTTCGCCGGGCTCGGGATCGGCGCTGCGATGTACGGACTGCGGCCGATTATCGAGTTCATGAGCTGGTCGTTCTGCCTCGTCGCCGCCGACCAGATCATCAATAACGCGCCCAAAATGCTCTACATGTCCGGCGGGCAGTTCAATGTACCGATCGTCTTCCGCGGCAATAACGGCGCAGGCGGGCAACTGGGGTCGACCCACTCCTGGTCGATCGAGTCCATGTTCTCGTCCGTACCCGGCCTGAAACTGGCACTACCGGCCACACCCCGTGACGCCAAGGGGCTGCTCAAGAGCGCCATCCGCGACGACGACCCCGTCTTCTTCCTCGAATCTGAACGCATGCTCGGTATGGGAACGCGCGGCGACAAGGACTTCTCACCTTACCTGCACGGCAAATGGTCGCCACCGGATAACGGCGACGATTTCATCATCCCCTTCGGTCAGGCCGAGGTTGTCAAACCCGGCGACGACTGCACTATCGTCACTGCGGGCCGGCCCGTTCACTTCGCACTCGAAGCCGCCGAAGCGCTGGCCGATCAGCAGATCGATTGTGAAGTGATCGACCTGAAAACATACAGGCCGCTGGATTGCGATACCGCTGTAAAGAGCGTTAAGAAAACCAATTACTGCGTCGTAGTCGATCAGAGCTGGCCGTTCGCCTCCGTCGGGGCGGAAATCGCCTCGCAGATTTACGAACGGGCGTTCGATTACCTTGATAACACCATCGTCCGCGTTAACGCCGTAGACGTCCCTACGCCGTATAACCGCTCACTCGAGCAGGAAACGCTGCCGAACGCACGTAAAATCGCCGAGGCCGTCCGGCAGGTCACCTACAACGCATAACCGTTCAATACCAGACGATCACCATGCCGATAGGGTGGAAAGACAGACTGCCCGGCAGTGACAGACGCGTATACATGACCCGATAACCATGCGGCGAAAGGTACTGATGCTTAAAAACAGGTGGGGCATGATCTTACTGGCAGTCGCCGGCAGCAGTCTGATCCTGTTGCCCGGCAGCGTTTCGGGCGTCGAGCTTGAAAGCCATATTCAACTGCTCATCCGCGGGCATGACCTCGGCCAGACCACCGTGTCTGTCATGGCCATGGATCTGGACAACGGTAAGCCGCTCGTCGAAATCGAACCCGATCAGCAGATGATCCCCGCCAGTAATATGAAACTGTTCACCACTGCGGCGGCGATGGACCTGCTGGGCGATGATTTCATGTTTCGAACCGTACTCGGCTTGATCGAGCCGCAGGTCAGAGGCGAGGGGCATGCCCTGGTCCTGCTCGGTGACGGCGACCCGGCGTTTTGCGATCCCATTCTGCTCGAGGAGCATAACCTGACGGTCGATGATGTGTTGAACCAGTGGTTCGACGCCGTGGAAAAGACCGGGGTGAAACATTTCAATAGCTTGATCCTGGATGATCGTGTTTTCGATTATGAATTCGTCCACTCATCCTGGCCGCCCGAACAGTTGCATAAGCATTACTGCGCCGAGGTCGCCGGGCTGAATTTCTATGAAAACTGTCTGGATATTTCGCCCATTCCCAACGAAATCCGAGGTCTGAGTCCGCATATCGTCATATTTCCGGAGGTCCCGTTCATCAAGACTGCCAACCGAGCCATCACCGGCACACGCGACCAGTTCGCTATCGATCGCAGGCCGGGCAGTAACGATCTGTTCTTCAGCGGCCAGATTCGGAACCGGCCTGGCATCCCTTACCAGGTGACCGTTCACGACCCGGCAATGGTCTTCGCCCGACTTGTTCAGCATCGTCTGGCCGAACGCGGCATCCGGATCGACCGGATCGACCGGCCGGATGAACAGGATCCGCGGCTCGAAGGGAAAATGCTGCACGTCGTTCAGACTGCTCTGCCACTGGTGATCCAGCGATGCAACCGCGACTCGCAGAATATGTTCGCCGAGGCGCTCTTCAAACGTATGGGTCGTGCCATCACCGGCATGCCGGGCAGTTGGGAAAACGGCGTCGCCGCCATACGCATCTTCCTGCACCATCGCATGGGCTCTCGCAGTACCGCCATCACCATCGCCGACGGCAGCGGCATGAGCCGGGACAACCGCGTTACGTCGCGGATCATCGTCGAGCTGCTCTATGAACTCTATCACGACCCCGAACACTGGCCCATCTTCCGTGACAGCCTCGCCGAAGGGTGTGTCAGCGGTACGCTCAGAAGGCGGTTCGATTCCATCGGCGGCAAAGTCTACGGCAAAAGCGGATATCTCCGCGGTGTTTCCGCTCTTTCCGGATACCTCATTCTGCCCGAGCAGACCGGTAATAACATGCCGACCAACGTCGGCTTCAGCATGATCTTCAACGGCTTCACCGCACCCATGAACAATACCAAGCTTAAGGAAATCCAGGAAAAGATCATCGCCATGCTCGAAGATGCCTACACCCAGTCCCCTTCAGAAATACAATCCCAGGTCGGCGGCTGACGGCGTAGCCAGGGATTCAAGGTAAAAACAACTACTGACTCAAAGACGGCCCCCGCCGCTTTTTCACCACCGCCGGGTTGCCTGCAACAATCACGCCAGGTGGAACGTCCTTTACCACAACGGCGCGGGCGGCGACGATACTGTTATCCCCGATCGTCACGCACGGGCCGATGAAGGCGTCCGCACAGACCCAGACCCCGCTGCCGATCGTTATGGCCGAGCGAACCAGCGGCAGGTCCGGCTTCGTATAGTCATGCGTGCCGCCGCAGAGGTGGACATTCTGAGAAATAACCGTATGGCTGCCGATCGTCACCCGGCCGAGGTTGTAGACGGTTACATGCTCGCCTATGCAGGAATAGTCACCCATTGCCAGCAGCCATGGGTGAATGATTGCGACGGAGGGGCTGACCGCACAGTGATGACCCAATTTCGCCCGGAACAACCGAAGCCATATATTTCGCCAACCTCGTACCCGGCGGGGACTGATGCGAAAAAGCAGAAGGTATACCACGTTCCACAGCCATCTGGCGGTATAGGCATGGGCGGAATAAGGGAATGATGCAACCGAATCGAGACGCTGGCAGGCTGCGGTGTGAAGTTCTTACGTTTTTCATTCCATTCACGTACCCTTAAATAATGTTCGTGTTCATGTTATTATATTTTGACGTTCTTCTGTAAATTTCATCCGATAGCATCTATCCCGAATCAGAAGGTACAACACTGTGATCGATGCCCTGATCATCTGCCACAACGAAGCCATTAACCTGCCGCACTGCCTGAAGGCATTGACAGGTTGGACGCATAGAATATTCGTCATCGATAGCGGCTCGACAGATGGCACCATAATCATTGCCCAGTCAATGGGCGCGGAAGTTATCCACCACGACTGGGAAGGCTACGCCCGGCAGAAAAACTGGGCATTGAACAACCTGCCTCTTGAAGCTGACTGGATCCTCATCGTCGATGCGGATGAAGTCATTACATCCGAATTACAACGGAAACTGACGAAAATCACCGACGGGCCGGCTGGGCTGATCCCTGAAAACGGATTCTTTATCAACCGGCTGACCTATTTCACAGGAAAGCCTATCAGGCACTGCGGTTACTTCCCTAACTGGAACATGCGATTCTTCAAACGCGGGAGGGGATATTACGAGGATCGTGCAGTTCACGAACATATGATTATCGATCATCCGGTTGGTTATATCCGTGAATACATGCTTCACGAAGATCGCCGCGGCCTGGAACATTACATTGCGAAACATAATCGATATTCAACCTTGGAAGCAAGAACGCTTTTTCATGAGATTACCTCTCATCAGAAAACCATTAAATCGGTGAATTTGCCTTCTGATACGTTTCGACGTCGCTGGCTCAAACGTTATATGATGCCGTACCTGCCTTTTCCGGGACTCTGGCGGTTTCTCTACATGTACATTATTCGCCTTGGTGTACTGGACGGCTCAACGGGTTTCAGGTTTTGCACATTTATCAGCATGTACGACTCGATGGTCGTTGCAAAATTACGGGAACTGTTACGATTGTATCGCGCCGGTCAAATCGATATGGCTGATAAGTCAAAAGATTACAGCGGCCTTGCACAACCCGAGGGATACGTAGAAGGCAGTGGTTCCTCATCAGATATCGAACATGTAGAATCACGATCAAAGCAAGTACTTCTACAAACTCAACCGGAACCCAGTCCATGGACATTCAAAGAGAAGCTGTATCGTGCTATATGGATGATCATCGGTCGTCCCGTTTTTCGCATGAGCTTTCATAACTGGTACGGATTTCGCGCCGCAATGTTGCGTTTATTCGGCGCAAAGATTGGAAAAGGTGTGGCACTTCGTCCGACTGTCCAGATCGAAGTTCCCTGGATGCTGGAAATCGACGATGACGTTTCGGTGGGCGACTACGCCATCCTGTATAGTTTGGGGCGTACATACTTGGGTAAACGATCCATCGTCAGCCAGTATTCACACCTGTGTGCAGGAACACATGATTACACGGATCATACATTTAAACTGATACGCGCACCGATCACGATCGGTAATGATGTGTGGATTGGAGCTGATGTTTTCATCGGACCCGGCGTAACAGTCGGTTCACTGACCGTTGTCGGGGCAAGGTCCAGTGTCTATAAAGACCTGCCTCCCAAACAGGTATGCGTCGGCAATCCCGCCAAACCAGTGAAGGAACGCGAATTAAGATGAGTCCAGATTCTTCATGTAACGGCTCACATATGCTGCATATAACTCCTCCAACCAACAGGCAGTATTTCCCAAGCCAATATAAACGTAATATAAGAAATATTGCATGGAGCCTTTTCCAGAAAACAATGTTTCGCTTGTCACCGATATGGATGCACCAATGGCGAAGCAGGTTACTCGCCTTTTTCGGAGCATCGATTGGAAAACATCTTCGAATCCATCCGACCGTCACGATTATCCATCCAGAAAACCTGCGTATCGGGAATAATGTTTCTATTGAGCACCAGGTAATTCTTGAATGTACTGGGCCGCTTGAAATCCGTGATAATTGCCGGATCAGTCAGTATGCTTATCTCAACTGTTCGTTCTACGATCACAGCAAATTGGAGATGTCACTGAAACCTGGTCGGATTCTTATCGGTAAAAATGTATGGCTCGCATCCGATGTTTTCATAGAAAGCAATGTTACTATCGGAGATAACACCATTATAGGTGCACGATCATGTGTAAAAAATGATATACCAAATGATGTAATCGCTTATGGGTATCCGGCAAAACCCGCTAAAACATTCACTTGACCCTTACACATGACTCAATAATGTCGCAGACACGTCCGCATGACTTCGATTTGCTGTATATTTTGTCAACAGCCAATTTGGCATTTTCACCCAGTCGGATTAGTTCCGTCTGATCCATGACGGCGATCTTCCGGATAAGATCGACTGCCTGCTGGACATTACCGTGCTCGATGTGCCATCCGATCTGATGATTGGCCATTATTTCTCCGATATGAGACCGTTTGGGACCCAGCAGCAGGACAGGTCTGCCGACGGACATTGCCCCGTATATTTTGCAGGGATGGACAATGCCGACCATATTATTACCCATGGTCACTATATGGACATCCGCCGCGGACAGGCTGTATTGAATCTGCTTTAATGGCTGGTATGGGAGCAAACGAACATTGCAGATATTACGATCTTGAATAAATTGATCAATTAATGTCCGTCCGACGCCGCCACCAATGAACATGAACAGGATTCTCGGATCATCTTGAAGCCGGTAAGCCGCCTCCAACAAAGTATCGAGCGGGTGGACAAGGCTGATATTTCCACTGTACATCAGGACAAATCTCCCTCTCAAACCCTGATCCTGACGAAATGGATTGTTTTCATGTGGAATCGGCTCACGAACATGGTGATGTGACCATGGTGGAATGACTGCAATCTTCTCATCGCAGGGGCATTTTTTTTTCAACCTTTTCGCCATGAATGTATCCAAAGCAATAACCCTTGAACTGATCGACAGAATGCTGTGATACATCCGATTGAAACACCAGGCAAAGATGGAATGTTTAGAAAGCTTACCGGCAGCGATCATCTGATCAGGATTTATATCCATTACCCAGAATATGACAAGTTTTCGTCTGATCATGCGAATGAATATCGCTGCAAGTGGAGCCATTGGCGGGGAAGTAGAGATTAACACAGCGTTAAGATTGCGTGTCAGAAGACCCAGCAGCATACCCTGTACGATGAAAACAAACCCGCCTAACAGCCGAAGGGAAATGGATGATTTACCGAATGAGGATAGTGGCAGCCGGCGGATATGAACGCCGTTCAGGATTTCCCGGCCGGCATATCTGACAGCAGGATTCTCGTAACCTCGTGCCGATGAATAAACATCAACCCTGAATCCTCTCGACGCAAGGCAGGCGGCAACATCATGCATATGTTGACCTACTGCCGCTGGATCAGGCACATAAACCTGACTGATAACAAGAACTCTGCCTTTGTAACACATATGCATGCCTCGTACGCATATCAGGGTATCAATATTTTTCTGTACATCTCTTTCCACTGTAGAGCGATTTTATCCCAGTCATAGTTCTCCCATACAAATGGACGACTTCGCGCGGCAGTTGCTTTACGCAACTCAGTGTCATTGATCCATTTAACCATGGTATCGGCTATCTGGTCAATATGATTAGGAAACACGGCTCCTACTTCTGCATGCCTGATCTCCTGCTGAAGATTGACCTGATCGGAAATAAGAACAGGCAATCCGGCAGCCAATGCTTCCGCTACAGCTATACCAAAATTCTCTTGATAACTTGGTAATATAAATATATCTGAATCTCTCAACGCTTCTATCCGATCGCTGCCATGAAGCATACCTGTAAATATAACTTGATCAGAAATACCATGTTGCTTTACCAGAGACATAATCTTTTTCAAATAATGATTGTCCCCCGAACCGATAATTACTAACATGGTATTTTCCGATTTCACCTTTGCAAAAGCAGGGATCAGTAATTCCAATCCCTTGACATAATGAAGCCTGCCAAGATAAGCGATAACCAGCTTACCTCTGGTTTGAGGATATTTTTTTCGAAATCGTCCCAGTTCAGGTAATTGAGAAAACTCAGACAGGTCCAATCCATTGGGAATCACAATAGAATTCGCTTCCAATTGTAATACCGAAGCAAGTTCCTTCTCCATCTGTGTAGTAAAATGAATCAATGATGCCTTATTCAGGTTATTCCTAACCCTCAATGCGAGAAATAATTGCTTCTTAAAATGTTTTTGTGCCAGACTCCATTTTGCCAGCATACCACATGGACGAATAATGTACGGCTTCATCTTTCTGCGGGCAATAACGGCGCCCTTGTGCTGGATCTGCTCCCACAAAGCGTGAATATGAATCACGTCCGCATCTCCGACCAGCTTCTCGAGACAGCTGTTCATGCGGTGGTGCAAAGCCAAGGGCGTATAAACAGGGCCAATCATGTGGATATCAATCTTATGATCACGTAATTGATCAACCAGTCTCAAGTCGGCATTTCTGGCATAGGTTGATGAGATACATACATCAAGACCACAGCGTTTCTGTGCTTTAGCCAGGCCGGTTAATGCCCTGGCCGGACCGCCCGTATACGGATCCATCGACGAAATCAAGTGTAGCACACGTGTATTCATGATAAAACCATATCCTATCTTATCAAGGTTCTTATAAATGAAAGCATTTCAGACATTTCACCACGCATCCAAATGAAACCTGCCAGTCCAATTCCTGCCGAATACAAGCATATATAAATGAGTATCTGAATAACGCCATCTTCAACATTAAGAAGTATCTTTATTGCAAACCAAAGTACACATCCGATTATTATGGCTGTCCAGGTTGAACCCGCTATAGTTTTAAATGTCCTTATTACGTTAATCTTCGTATATTTACCAGCGATTCCACAAATCATCATGCCGATGATCAGCTGATGAATTCCGACAGCCAGGCCGATTGTTGTCACATTTCCAAGAAAAGCTCCTATCCCCGCCGCAATCAGCACACCTATAGCATCTGAAATCATCAGCACGGCCAGCAATCGCCATCTCGCCTGTGCTTCAACCAGGGCAATGCCAAGTGTTCCCAATAAACGAAATATCATCGCTACAGATAAAATCTGCACGACTGGTATGGCACCATCCCATTTCCCTGCCCATAACATGTGTACTATCGGGCCTGCGATCAGTGCCGATGCCACACACGTGATGGAAGAGGTTAATGCCAGCAATTTGAGCGCCCTGATATACGCCTCTCCCTGCCTTGTTATTTCGCCTGTCAATTTTGCCATAGATGGTGTAATAATACTACGTAATCCAACGCCAAATATAATCCATATAGTTGCGGTAAGCTGATAGCCGAAAAAATAATACCCTAATATTGTTTTGTCTGACAAGATGCTGACTACAACATAGTCGCCCTGAAGAACGAATACCAAAGCCACGCCCGTCAAAATCAGCCACTTGGCCGCTCGTAATGTTTCTGGAAGAACATCCGGTAAAGATTTCCCATCCCGTGGAATAGGACCTGACAACATTCGGTAAGCAATCCAGTCAAAAGACGATACTACCAAAAGTGGCAATGCAAGGCTCGCCGCCCCGAGACCGATCAAAGCAAATATTACTGCTGATATTTGACGTGCAATACTCGATAAAGTGCTGACGAATGATAGTGTTTTAAACTTCAAATCAATCGATAGCTTTGCTCTCATAATGGTGGATGGCGTCATACCGATAATACTGACTGCAATAATAATCATAGGCATGACAACACGCCATTCTTGATAATAAGCAACAGTCAAGGGAATTGTTGTGAGTATCAGAATCATGCTGATGGAACGTAGAATAAAGGCAAATTTCAGATACGGCCTCGCAAGTTCCGCGTAAGCCCCCTTCTGTATCATTATTCGTTCAATACTGCCGCCCTGAATTGCTCCGACAAGAGATGAGATCCCGAAGGCAATAGCGAATACGGCATATTCATCTACTTCAAGCAGCCACCCCAATGCCCATTGCGATAATACACTGGCCAGTTTACCCACTATCGTGCCGGTAATCATCCAACTCATACCCACACCGGCAGTTCTGGTCAATGAAAATGGTTCCGTTTTGCCTGTCGTATCATCCCGCATTTGATGAATCCTGCAATTTGATTAGCACGATACTCTTTTCATGGCGTTGATAACAGAATCGCAAAAAGCATCGTAATGCCAGGATTGAATGATCTCATAGCTTCTCCGCCCCATTCGTATTAAATTATAATATCCTACAGCTATCTGATTTATAATAGATGTCAGCTCAGACGCGTTTCCAGCATGGTAAATCCAACCATTATCATTTTCTTTTATAAGGTCAATAGCACATCCTACCTTGTCGCTCGCTATGACCGGCTTGCCGCATGCCATGGCTTCATTTACAGCAAGACCCCAGGTTTCTCCCATTACCGAAGTCATGCAGAAAACATCGCATAACCTGTATATTAAAGGCATTCTGGATTGATTTTGAAAGGGAAGAAGCAGAATATGTTCCTCCCCTTTGATCATCGATCGGATCTGTTCCGATAGAATACCATCACCCACAAGAATCAATTTTACAGGCACCGACGATTTACATGAATGATTGAATTGTTTTACAGCTTTGATTAGAGTGAGCGGATCTTTCCTTGGAGAAAATTTACCCGCAAAAAGGAATACAATGGTATCTCTTGATATGCCAAGTTCATTTCGCCAATCGTTTGCTTCCTTTGTATAATCAATTCCAACGGATTGGTGAAACCTGTCATTGTCAACAGCATGCGGAGCAAATATCAATTGATTATTTTTCATACCATGACGCATGTAATAACGCTTATTCTGAGTTCCCACGTAAAGAGCAATGTCGACATGGGTATAAACCCAAGTTAATATCAGGCGTCGAACGATCGATTTAAATCCACAAATATCGTCCAGCATTGTCGAATCGCCGCGAAACAGAATAGGGATCCTTTTTGAAAAATGTCTCAAAACCTTTAAATGGCCACTCAATTTCCACCCGAAAAGTAATATGGCAGTTGGGTTCCATTGCTCAATCCTTGTCGTAATATCAGGATTACAGACCCCCCAGAATGCGTGCGACCTTGGACGAGCAGCGATATTCTTCAACATCACGTACTCATACCCTTCAAGCAGCGGTATGTCCCATTCAATATGCCGACTGAATTCATGTTCGTATTGTCCATGCAGCTTTTGTTCCCCAAGTGTGTAAAAAACCTTCAGAGTCAGATCTTTCGATTGGCTTAAACGCTTATATAAAGGGGCGTTATACTGAATTGGGTGTGTTGTGATAACCGCAAGCCTTTGATGTTCCATACTGCAACCTTATCCAGAATACTTATATACCATGCGTCAGGCCATTGCTTATTCGAAGCCGTCAATACCGTGTTATTGAATCAACTACGGCCTCGAAGTCATTGTGCAGCCATATCTCCTCAATGTAGCGAATACTTCTTTGAGCAGCAAACATGTAAGTTAATATTAAGATGATATTTACGCCATCTCCCAAGCAGAAAACCGGATGCTATTCGTAAGGCTGTTAATTGTACACAGTGCAAATATCTCTCGGAACGATCACTGCCCTTGTGAGGTCATAGATCAGGGAAGGAAATATCGTACCTGGCGCAGAAAAATCATGAATTTCATGAATTGCAATCGGAAAAACTACGTTGCATACCCTATAAATGCTAACAAAGCCCATACCGTGCAATGGTCGATCTGTAATCCAACCCTTGTTGATCTTTCTTTGATCAGAACATCAGATATAAGTACGGAATCTGTCTATGACATGAAGTTATTCAAGGTAGTTATTCAGCAGAATTTATGGGTGAATTTCGTAAGCATCCATTACCCCATTACCATTGATCACAAGACAATGCCTGAGGTTTACGGTCGTTCGGGCAGTATTTTTCGTCCCTCAGCTCCCCGTTGTTTGTGAGGGAGCTGAGGGGCGAAAAATACTTGCATAAGCGTAATGGGTCGCGTCATACGGCGTAAACAGGTCATCGCGTGATCGCAAGCGTTTGGGATTGATCGGGAACTGATATTAAGTTAAAGAAAGCGTTTAACAGTGGCGTGCCATGGATGGTTTAATCGAATAGACGATCAGAAAGCCAACGGCTATCGTGAGCTGGAAATCGCAGAAATCGCGATCTATCATATACTTGGACAACTACCTGAGCCTGGGCTTACCCACAGATATTGCTGAGGAGGCTTCAAGATAAGTGTATGGTTATTCTACCATGTTCACGTCAAAATATCATGCAACATGGTCTTTATATATGCCTTTTAAACAGGGACAGTTCAATCTGCTAAAATAGGGATGCTTGAACAGTATATTTGCGTGCATTGGTTCTGATGTGATTGATATTGACCTTGAATCCTTCTGTTCAAAACGAATACGATTGGCTAAATGAATAATTATGCTTGCTCTTCTTCTTCTGGTATCGACCGCCGCCACTGCCATACTGGCAGCCATGTACTTAAAAAAAATGCCCATTAAGCTGATATTTGTTCATCCATTCTTCTTTGATTTATTTTTCCTGATATTTCTTTTTATAATTAGATATTGGCTTACCGTTATTGGCGCAATTCCATCTGATGAAAGTCATTCCCTTTTATTTAAATCGCTTCAGTTCGCATTTGTTTATTTTATCGTATATTACGCGATTTCCTATTTTATTACCTTCACTAAAAACAGAACACATCTCCTTGCCGGCTACATTGATCATCCTGTTGCGGTAACTTATGCACACCAAGCGTTTATTACTTTCCTTCTTGTCACAGCAATCCTTGCTTTACTGTACTGTATCCCCAGAGACCTGCTTCATACACTCGGAAAAAGCAAGGGGCGGCGTGTCATATTCATCGATGCTGCTGTTCTTATCATTTTTGAAACAAGACATCTCCTGATAGCAATGCTCGTTGTCTTGTTTTGCTCAACACGGAACAGACTATACCTTTATCTGCTGATTGCAACTGCGCCGATATATGTTCTCCATGCGCTTATATCCGGAGGAAGACATTATGTTCTTCCTATTTTTCTGGCTTTTTCAATTATAGCGACTTCCGTCCGCCCGACTCTCAAAGCAATGGCTCAATATGCCGTTTGTGCAATTTTGATTATTTCATTCATGATGGTTATCACCATTGTTCGTGAATCAGGTGAGTATCGTAAAGCTGTCAATCTCAATCAGGCCATCGGCGAATTTTCTGCTGCAAGACAGGATCTTTTTGAGCAATATGGCGACGCGCTATTCAGCCTATTTGATCGTATTACCCTTTATGGTAGAGAATTGCCAAAAGTCATTCGAACTGTTAATGAAGGAACACCGAAAACAGAATTTACTTACGGTTCAATCTACGATTTACTCAAATTTATTCCAAGAATCATATGGAAAGGAAAGCCGACAAAAGACTTCAACTATTGGATGTCTGAATACCTGTATAATCGAAGCACAAAGGATAATTTCAACTGTCCTATCGGAAGAACAGCTGAAGCCTATTATATCGGGGGTAGATTCGGTTTTCTCGTGGCAATACCCTATTGCATTATCTATCTTTATTTTTTTAATACCTTTTATCTTCAGCCGAACGCTCATGTAAAAAGTATTTTGTTCAAAGCGTTATATATTTATGCTCATATTTCTTACATAGAAGTGGGAGCAGGTACTTATTTCGATCGACTTTCAGCAGTTATGCAATTTTTAATTCTTATTTTCCCCATATTGTATCTTGTAAGAAAGGCCGAAATACGCCATGTCAACATGATTACAAGATAAGTATTATATTTTCATGCTATTTTTTTCATTCAATATGACGTACGATCTATATAAATAATTCTTTTTAATAAGGGTTAAAGGTTTGGATTCATGTGCAAAATATATGTTCAATATGGATGCGGTTTCTCGTCTCCTGAAAAATGGAGAAATTTCGACGCCTCACCAACGCTGAGATTCGAAAAAATCCCTTTACTCGGCAAATTTTATAAAAAAAACAAAATAAGATTCCCCGACAATGTCAAATATGGTGATATTCTGAAAGGATTACCTGTTGCGGACCATTCCTGTCAAGGGGTGTACTGCTCCCATATTCTCGAGCACCTGGCTTTGGAAGAATTAAGAATGGCATTGGCAAATACTTATAGAATGCTTTTGCCTGGAGGGTATTTTCGATTTGTACTCCCGGATTTAGAGTATTATATCAAGAGCTATGTCAATGATCCTTCCCCTGATGCGTCATTATTATTCATGAAAAACACATCGTTGGGTATAACCGCAAGACCCCGTGGTTTGACAGGCTTTATCAAGGAATGGCTCGGAAACAGCCGGCATCTCTGGATGTGGGACTATAAGTCATTGGAGCAGGAACTTAATAATATCGGCTTTGTTGATATTCGCAGGGCGGAGTACGGCGATGCATCCGATTCCATGTTCAGCGACATTGAAGATTATGAACGATGGGAAAACTGCCTAGGGATAGAATGCCGCCATCCTTAACACTACAGCGCTATAAAAGCTCAAGTTTACCACCGGGGCAAGCCGATA